>JAFSHJ010000259.1 GCA_017440425.1 Oscillospiraceae bacterium
CCTACCGAAAGACTCATAATACGGATAAACTCCTCCTGATTTTAATTTCCTGAAATATCAACATAAAAAATCTCGTTTTCATAGCCATAACCAAGTTTTTCACGCGCAAGCTTTTCCAAATAATCTGTGGAATCCTTTTGTTCAAGTAACCTCTGCAGCTCTGCATTTTCAATTTTCATCTCAGCAACCTGCTGTTTAACCTCTTCCAACTCACGCTGCTTCTGCGCCAACTCGTATTGATACGTTACAAAAGAATAGGCTGCATAAATTCCAAAACCGATCAGTATGCACCTAAACAGTATCTTCTTGATTCCTGAGCCTTTTTTCTTTGCCGGCTGCCTTTCTTTCATTATTACGCGTCCTTATCCTTTGTTTTTTAAATGAAAACACTGATACATATTGATTATACACTATCCCCATATCAACTTTCAAGTGTATTTTTATATTTTTAATTATTTTTTTAATTTCTTTAAGCAAAGCTTTAATCGGTCTTAAAATAAGTTTAAATATCGGCAAAAACATCTTCGAAAACACCCATTTCATCACCGTTTTTACCGTTTTCACAATTTTTGCCGCTACCCCCGCAACAATATCTCCCACGGTGAAAAAATACAGCAGCATTCCGATAGCCTCTCCCACCAGCAGGGCAAAGCGTATCTTTCCCGTTTCCTCCGAAAGCAAAAAAGAAAATGTGACAAACGCCGTTATCAGCGAATAGAGTATATCCTCTGCAAAAACCACCCACGCAGGACCGCCGAATGCCGCTCTCACCAGCCGAAAAGGCTCATATATTACCCCCAGCGCCACACCCACAAGCAGCGACTGCAAAAATAGCACCGTTTGTGCAGCCACATATATATTCATTGCGCCACCTACCTGAACAGCTTTGAAAACAATCCGCCGCTGCGTTTTTGCTCATCGGAATATTCCAGCGAGTCTATCTTTCCCTCCAGCGAAAGCTCTCCTGTATCCACACTCAGCTTGTTTATATGCAGACCTCTCCCCCTCACCGTCATCTCTCCCATGTTGGTGAACACACGGATAGTCTGCTCATCAAAGCAATCCACATCCTCCACTCCGCTGAGGTTCATCATGCTGCGGTTTTCCAAAAACACATTGTGCGGGAGCATTCCGTTCTTTTTATCTTCGCCTGTTTTCTGCATTATCCATTCCTCCTTTTATATTAATAATATGCTGCTGCCTATCCAAATAGACATATTCCCACAATTATGGGAGGAATACAAAAGCCACCGCCGTAAGCTTACGGCGGTGGCTTTAAAAACTTAATCGTTTATTACAAGATAGTTGTCTGCGGCATCTGCTTTTGTTGCATATTCGCTCACTTTAAGCACCTTGACTTTGAGCGGTTTTGCACCCATTGCAATTTCAAGTATATCGCCTTCCTTGACCTCATAAGAAGCCTTTACAACGCGGCCGTTGGCAGAGATCCTTCCTGCATCGCAGGCCTCGTTTGCAATTGTGCGGCGCTTTATAAGTCTTGTGACTTTAAGATATTTATCAAGTCTCATAGTTTAATTACCTCTCATAAGCGGTCAGCGGCATATCCCTGCCAATAAAACAAATAAACCGACACCAGAAACCGCTGTATCCGCAATGCGACGGACATCCCTTCGCTCTTCCGCAGTCTCTGATATCGATTTACCGAAAGGATTTGTTATATCAACAAATCGCAATTACTTGCTGATGGTATCTTTAAAAGCTTTGCCTGCCTTGAATACGGGAGCCTTGGAAGCAGCAATTTTGATTGTAGCCTTTGTGCGGGGGTTAACGCCGATTCTTTCAGCGCGCTCTTTAACTTCGAATGTACCGAAACCGGTGATCTGCACTTTGTTGCCTTTCATGAGTTCTTCGGTGATAACCTCAAGAGCTGCGTTGATGAATTTCTCGCTGTCCTTTTTAGTAAATTCAGTTTTCTGTGCAATAGCAGAAATAAGTTCAGTTTTTGTCATTTTAATATACCTCCATAAATTTTATCATTAACAGCTACTCCACTTACATCACATTCTGTTTCACGGATAGTCTGTTTCATGTTTCCTTGTCTGGGCTGCTGCCCTGCTTAAAATTCGTTTATGAATCTGTCGCACTTTGCGGCAAGCTGTTCTTCCGCATCAATATCAAGGGTCTTGCAAAGTCCCGCTGCGGCAAACAGCAATTCACCTATACCCTCTTTGCAGCTTTCGCCTGCTTCCACCTGAGCTTCAAGCGCATCCAGCTTGCTGCGCAGATCTTTCATTGCATCCGATGTTTCTTTGCATCCCACACCGACTTTTGCAGCTTTTCCGTATACCTTTTCCGCTCTCATCAGCGCCGGCATTGCCTTTGAAACACCTTCCAGGGTCTGTCTTGTGGACTTTTGGCCCTTTTCCACCTTTTTGATCTCATCCCAGTTGGCGAGCACCTCTTTGGAGTTTGCCACCTTCACATCTCCGAAAACGTGGGGATGTCTGAGTATCATCTTTTTGCAGATTCCGTCGCAGACGTTATCGAAATTGAAGCCGCCTGCTTCCTCCTCCATTCTTGCGTGGAAAACCACCTGCAGCAAAACATCACCAAGCTCCTCTTCCAACATTTCCATGTTGTCAAGGTCTATAGCCTCTGCTGCCTCATATGCCTCTTCTATAAGGCTTACACGGATGGATGCGTGGTCCTGTTCTCTATCCCACACACAGCCGTTTTCGGAGCGGAGAATTTTCATTATTTCAAGCAGATCGTCTATGTTATAGCTTCCCTTAAACTCCATTTCATCCACTCCTTTTACGTCCTTCCCTAAAAAAGGCTTACCTATATATTTTACCCTATCCAATGCAGTTTTTCAAGTGTTTTTGCAATTTTTTCTCCTTTTGGCAGCATTAATACGTCATTTTTTGTTATTACTTTTGCCAAAAGCAGCACAACCGCATATACAACCGCTGCCACAGCAATGGATCCGAAGGTTGCCACCTTGATTCCGGTGAAGCTTGCCAGCAAAATATATACAAGTCTTGCGGAGACTGCACATATGATTCCCGCAAACAACGGCTTTACAAATATGCCCCAAAGATTGATTTTTATCTTAGTCTCTCTCGACAACCCCCTCAGTGAGAACACCGCAATTATGATATAGCACACAAGAGTGCCGTAGGGTGCCGCCTGAATGTTTATGCCGGGAATAGCAACGAAGATGAAGTTTATCAAAAGCTTGAAGGTTGCGCCCAGCAGCATATATTTTACCGGCAGATCAACTCTGCCTATTCCCTGCAGAATGCTGTTACAGGGCGACATCATGCCAATGAAAATGATACCTATGCCCATGACCTGCAGCATCGGCACGGCGATCTCTACCTCTGCCATTCTGGAAGAGAAGAGAGTTGCAAGGATGGGGCGTGCAAGCACAGCCATACCAAGTGCAGCCGGCATTGCAATTATAGAGGTTATTCTGAGAGATGCATCCACGTTCTTTTTGAGCGCTTTGCGGTTTCCCTCTGTCCATGCTGCGGTGATGTTCGGGAGCACGCTTGTGCCAAATGTGACCGTAATTGCCGGAATGAGGTTAAACAGCGTTGTGGGCATTGTGCTGAATATGCCGTAGAGATAGGTTGCTATCTCCTTTTTATCAAACTCTGCGGAGATATTATTGCCGTACATTGCAAGGATGGCAGCCATATCCTTATCCAGCGCACGGTTGAGTCGGTTCATTATGGATACCAGATCTATGAGTGAGGTTATGTTCATTGCCAATGCGCCAAGGCAGATTGGCACAGCAAGCTTTATCAGTTTTTTGAATATAACATCGCTGTTTGCAGGTCTGCCGGACATGACCAGCTCTTCTTCCGTCATTCCGTCGCCAAGCTTGCGGTGTCTTATTGCAAGATAGACAGCACCTGCAAGTGTGCTGAGCGTAACACCGAACACAGCGCCTGCTGCAGCAAACGGCAATGTGGCAAGCTCTGCCTGCTCAAGGTTTGCACATTCCACTCCGAAAACAATTCCGTTTGCAGCATACTGGGATTCGCCTATTCTTATAAAGAGATAGGCGCAGAAAATTCCCGCCAAAAGCTTTACTATGGCCTCTATCACCTGAGAGATCGCAGTTGGAAACATATTGCGAAGTCCCTGATAATATCCGCGGTAAGAGGACATTACGCAGCCGAAAAGCACCGCCGGTGCCAGCGCAAGCACGCTCCACAGCGCATTGGGGTTCTGTATTGCTTTGACAAACAAACCTGAACCCGCCGCCATAAGAATGAACACGGCAATACCCATTACAAGGAATATGGCACGGGATATCTTCATTATTTTGCGGGCTTCGCGCTGTCTTCCTCCTGCAACGCTCTCTGCAACCATTCTTGCTGTTGCTATGGGCATTCCCGCCACCGCAAGGGTGTAAAGCGGGTTAAACAGCTGGTATGCTGCGTTGAAATATCCCATTCCGATGCCGCCGATCATATTCATCAGCGGAATTTTGAACAACGCACCTATCACCTTGACCAATATGGTAGCCACCATCAGGACAACTGCGCCTTGAAGGAAGTTCTGTTTAAATATTTTTGTCTTCAATTTTCCCGGCATCCGGACACGCTCCCCATATCATTCTGATTTGCTGAAAATCAAAGTCTGCTTTTAATTTTGCAGACAGCCTTGTCTGCCAGTTTCATAATTTCGTCTATGTCTATTGTGGTGAACTTTCCGTCACGGTAAAGCACTTCACCGTCCACCATGGTAAGCACCACATCCTGTCCCCCTGCGGAATAGACAAGGGAGGAAACGATATCGTTCTTGGGGGTAAGATGCGGCTTTTCAAGGTCAACGACCACCAGATCCGCACAATAACCCTCTTTGATGAGTCCGCAATCCGTTCTTCCCTGCATCAGCGCACCGTTTACGGTTGCCATCTTCAGCACATCCTTTGCACTGAAGGCCGCTGCATCGTAATTTTTAACACTTGCTGTAAGAGCCGCAAGATGCATCTCTTCGAACATATCCAGATTGTTGTTGCTGCCTGCTCCGTCTGTTCCGATGCCTACGGTTATCCCCGCATCAAGCATGGCCTTGACGTCTGCAAGTCCGCTTCCAAGCTTCATATTACTGGAGGGGCAATGGGCGATCATCACACCGTTTTTCGCCATGATCTCGCGGTCTTCCGGCTCTATCCAAACACAGTGAGCGCCAAAGGCTTTGCCTGTGCCGAAAATACCCATCTTTTCAAAATACTGCACCGGGGTGAGTCCGTTATGGCGGGCTTTGCACTCCTCGTGCTCGGTTTTTGTCTCGGAAATATGTGTGCTCACCCTTGCATCGTGGGCATTTACATAATCCGCAAATTTGCCGATGGTATATTCCGACGAGGTGTATTCTGCGTGGATGGAATAATCCACTCTTATCCTGCCGTTGTTTGCGCCGTCGTATTTCTCTTTGACAGCCATTGCCTCTTTGAAGCCTTTCAGCTCCTCCAGCGGTGTTTCGCTTCCGCTGGAAATGCAGCGGCTGAAGTTGCATTTGATGCCGCTCTCAAGCGCTGCACGGCAGACAGATTCGCCAAACATATACATATCGCTGACAGATGTGGTGCCGCTTGCCAGCATCTCCGCAATGCCAAGCATTGTGCCGATATATGCATCCTCGTCTGTCATTTGGTCTTCGAAGGGGAAGATTTTATCAAACAGCCAGCTCT
Source organism: Oscillospiraceae bacterium (assembly GCA_017440425.1). GTDB lineage: Bacteria > Bacillota > Clostridia > Oscillospirales > Ruminococcaceae > SIG526. The sequence goes on from JAFSHJ010000259.1 coordinate 5,672, forward strand.
GCAGGGTCAGGCCGTCGCCGTAACCGCGGGTAAGTGTCATGGGAAGATGAGAATGGGAGTTGACAAGTCCCGGCATAAGCAGTTTGCCTTCGCCGTTGTAGCACTCACCCTCGTAATCCTCGGGGCGCTGTTCTGTTATGGAGCTTATCTTTCCGCTTTCCACACGGACATACATATCCGTTTTGAGCTCAAAGTTTTCGTCTGTTATGTTTATCTTTTCAAAAAGCATAATATTTTCCTTTTTTGTTGTGTTGTTATCCTATGTTGGCAATTATTTCACACACAAGTGCCGCAAACTGATTTTTCACCTTGTTTGCTGTCTCGATAACCTCTTCATCGGTGAGTTTTGTTTTGGAAAGTCCGGCAGCCATGTTTGTAACGCAGGAAATACCCAACGTTTTTATTCCGCACTGAGCCGCCATTATGACCTCCGGCACGGTGGACATTCCCACCACGTCAGCTCCCAGAATTGCAAGTGCTCTTATCTCTGCGGGAGTTTCATACTGGGGACCAGGCATCCAGGCATAGACGCCTTCGTGGGGCTCCATTCCCAGTTTGCGGGCACAGTTTTTGGCTATTTCACGAAGCTCCCTTGAATAGGCATCACTCATATCAAAAAACTTGGGTCCAAAAGGAGCATCCACGTTGCCTCTGAGAGGGCTGTCGGAGAAGAATTTGATGTGGTCTTTGAGTATAACAAGCTCGCCCTGATAA
>JAFSHJ010000260.1 GCA_017440425.1 Oscillospiraceae bacterium
ACCTTTAAAGGACGTGTTGTTGCTGCCGGCACCGTAAAGGCAGAGGCATTGGTTTCTCACGGAGGTCTTAATACATTGGCTTCCTTCCAGAAAGCTCTTCAGTTTGGCGACAAAAAAGCCACCTGCGGTGACCAGAACAACCCCGATCTCTACGGCAAACAGATGGCAGGGAAGGCTCTGTGTCTGCCCATGACTATCGGTTCCACCACCGGAGGACTTGTTCTCTATTGCGCTTGCTCCATGCACCGCCAGCCCGCATGCATGCTGTTCAGCAACCCCATAGATTCCCTTGCTGCCGCAGGTGCAATCCTTGCTGATGTGTGGCTTGAAGATGTATCTATGCCCGTTGTGGACAGCCTCGGCGAAGAGTTCCCCAACTACGTTAAAGACGGCATGACCATCACCGTTGAGGAAGACGGAACAGTTTGTGTTGAATAAGTTGAATAGCTGACGATATGAGATAAAAGAGGAGTGATATGCTATATATCACTCCTCTGTTGTTGTGTGTAAAGCACAATTTTTTTTGCAAAGTTTTGCAAAATGCGGTATTATTACTCAAAAAAACATTGAAGGCAAGGAGGAATTTGTATATAATTTAAAATAAGTAGTGAAGAATGGAGTGATTATAAATGAAAAAAGTGATGGCTGTTATTTTGGTAATGGTTCTGGTCTTGGGCTGTTTTGCTGCGTGCTCACCGCAGGAAGAGCAGCAGGAGAGCAGTGAAAGCTCCGTGGCAGAATTGGATTCTTCAGCAGTTGAGAATTCAAATGAAGAAGCGGAGAGCTCTGAAATGGAGTCGGAAGCTGACGATAAAGCCGAACCCGTTGATCTGATGAACATGGCAATAGATGCATCAACATATAAGAGAACAAACCTTCAAAATTTGGCTACCAAAAATTATGGTAAAGGTGTATTTGCGGATTTTCACGAGATGTTTAAAAATCCTCTTACAGCAGGAGAATATATGCTTGCAAATACGGCATACGCAAAAGAAATTGATTCTCCGGCAACATTTTCAAAATTTTATTCAAATATGCTCGAAAACTACGGTGCAAGGGTTGCCAAAAAAGAGCTGAATGCAGACAAAGATCTGGCACTTGCACTGGAAAGACTTTATGAGCTTGAAAATGACGGTGCCGGCTTGGCAAGGGCTTTGAAACAAAGTGAAAACATCAACGAAAAGATGAAAGAGCCGTTGGCCCGTTTCATTAACAGTGCTGTTGACAGTTATAAAACCATTAAAGAGGTTTTTGCAGAAAATGGAGAAATAAGCTTTGATGCTTTGATGGAGTTTGAATTTTACACCATGACCGGTGGAGATATGGACAACCTCAGCAGAATGATGGGAATATATTATACTGTGGATTTTGATAGGGTGTTGGAAGCCGGCGGAAATATGCTTGAAGTTTCCGGAGTTGTTGCATCAAGGGCACGAACGGTGAAAAAAGTTACAGTAGATGGTGAACCGATTGTAATGGAAACACCAATTGGAAACATTGTTTTTGGTTCTGAGGGTTCTGATACTTATGATTCTCCGAATACATTGCTTTTGGTAGATCCTGCCGGAAACGATATATACAACGGCCGTGTTGCCGCAAACAGTTTCGAAAATCCCATATCTGTGCTCATAGATGTAGAGGGAAACGATACATATAACGGAGATTCTGTTACACAGGGTTGTGGACTTATGGGTATAGGTTTGCTTTACGATTTGGAAGGAAGAGACCTGTACAGTGCAAAATGTCTGGCACAGGGTTGTTCTGTGCTGGGTGTTGGTGTGTTATATGATGCCGTGGGAGATGATACATACAGAGGAGATATGAACGTTCAGGCAGCAGGTCATTATGGAATGGCAATACTTGCAGATCTTTCCGGAAATGATAATTACAATGCCATAGCGTATGCACAGGCATCGGCAGGAAACCGCTGTCAGGCGTATTTGATAGATGCTAAAGGCAATGATAACTATTATGTTTCCCCCAAAGTGGTAAAGGGGTATGAAGATGCCGGATACGATATGTATACCGGATTTAACACAAACAATTCACAGGGTTGTGGTTGGGGAAACAGAAATATTACAACAGGAGAAAGAGGTGTAGCCGGTGGTATTGCAGGTTTGATGGATATCAGCGGTGATGATATCTATCAAGGCGGCGTTTGGGTCCTGGGAGGCGGATACTGGGGCGGCATAGGATTTGTTGTAGATACAGATGGCGATGATATATATGAAAGTTGTTATTATTCACAAGCAAGTGCATGCCACTATGGCATTGGTATGCATGCTGATATAGGAGGCAACGATAAATATGCACTCAGAACGGTTGGCGGAGGAGCCGGTTTGAGTTTTACCTGGGATAGAGGACTTTCGTTGCTTATAAATGATGGAGGAGACGACAGGTATATTACTACAAAAACATCTTTAGGTTATGCTTGGTCTGAGTATGACGATAAGGGTGAGGAATGGCAGGATATGTGTTATTCAGTTTTTGTAGATACAGAAGGAAACGACAATTACTACGATTACGATGGTATGGGATTTGGCAGAGGCGGATATTTTATTGATGCACAGGGAAATGATATTCTGAACACCTGGCAGGCAGATGATGAGAATTTTGTGTTCTCAGGGAAAAAACTGGTTGGCGGCGTATATATAGATTATCCCGAGGAAAACGGTGTTATTGGTTTTTGGAAAGAAGCTAAAAAAGCATATTTGAAGTAATTTGTTTAACTTGAACGTGTTCCTGAATAAAAGTAAAATAAGACCTCCCGAAGCAGCTGCTTCGGGAGGTCAGTTTAATTTTAGCGTTAATTTTCAGAAAGTTACGGCTGTCTTGTTCCGCAGGTGCCGCAGAATTTTTTCTCTATGGCAAGCTTTTCGCCGCATCCGGGACAAACCTTGAATGCGGGAGCAGGCTCTGCAGGAGCAAGTTTTGTACCGCAGCTGCGGCAGAATTTAGCAGTTGCAGCTACAACTACACCGCAGTTGGGGCAGGTGGGTTCGGCAGGAACTTCCTCAACGGCAGGAACTTCCTCAACAGCAGGTACTTCCTCAACGGCGGGAACTTCCTCAACGGCGGGAGCTTCCTCAACGACGGGAGCTTCCTCAACAGCAGGAACTTCCTCAACAGCAGGAACTTCCTCAACAGCAGGAACTTCCTCAACAACGGGAGCCACTTCAACTATGGGAGCGGGCTCGGCGGGAACTTCCAGTCTTGCGCCACAGCTGCGGCATGTGCGACACCGAGATATTGAACTTATCGTTCGGCACACCCTTGTATATTGGTCGCAAATCGAGCGAGTCGGCAACATTTGCCGAATGGCGGTGCTCCAACAATTCGCGCGAAAAACCGATGCCCGTCAGCGTTATCGTATCGCCACCACGCGCAATCGGCACCGTTGCATCATCAATTATGCGCCAACCCATAGCCTCGATA
>JAFSHJ010000025.1 GCA_017440425.1 Oscillospiraceae bacterium
GTCGGAAGCAAAATTCCGACCGTTATATGCTTTTTTAAAACTTTATAGGCATACCGCCTGCTTCGGAGGATCTGACCGCTGCATCCACCAGGCGAACACCCATCAATCCGTCCTCAATGGGTGTGAACTCGGGTTTTTCGCCCTTGAGCACATCGATAAAGTAGCGGGTCTCATCCAGTTTTGCTGGGGTATCGAACTTCAGGGTCTCGGAACGAACCTCACCCTTGGTGTATGTAATGGTCACGTTGTTCTCGTTGCCGAACTCTGCCACGCAATTTTCAAAAATAATTTTGAATCTGCCCACCCATCTGCCGGGTACAGAGCAGTTGGAACCAACGATGCTGCCCATTGCCTTGCCCTTGAACTTAAGGGAAACGGCACTGGAATCGTCAACGGTATATTCCGGTACATCTTCGTGGGAGAGCTTTTCAACGAATCCTGCAACGGTATCCACCTCGCCCATGATATAGTATGCCATATCATAGAGATGGATGACCTGCTCAAACACCTGACCTCCGCAGAGCTCACGTTTGATCCACCAGGGTGTGTGCAGGCTGTTGCACTCGTATATTGCAGTATACATTATGGGGCGTCCGGTGATGCCCTCTTCCATCAGCTTGCGGACGTGCTTTACAGCACCGCCGAAGCGCATATGATAACCCACCATGGAGACAACGCCGTTCTCTCGCACTGCCTTTGCAATGCTCTCGGCACGCTCAACATTGATGGCTATAGGCTTTTCCGTGAATACGGCTATCTTCTTTGCCGCAGCCTTTTCGATCTGTCCGTTGTGAGCAAAGGGAGGCAGACAAACATACAGCGCATCCATCTCCACCTTGTCCAGCATCTCGTCAAAATCGGAATAAACGGGAATATTCAGTCCTTTTTCCGCATTAAAACGGTCACCGCCGCCGGTTGCGGAACACATTGCAACGATCTCCACGTCTTCCATTTTGAGCATATTTCCGGCATGTTCAAAACCCATACCGCCCATGCCCAGCATGGCAACTCTGATTTTATTTTTCATAAAGCTCGTCCTCGCTACTGTTAAAATTCAACGCCCATTTTAACGCTCTTGCTCGGGTTCTGTGCCACAACGTCAAGATAGGTGTTGCCTGCATCCTCAAAGCTTACGACGGGATCGATGACGTTATCGCATTTGAGAGCGCCCGTGGAGAGCAGATGCCAGCATTCTTCGTTGATGCGGTCCCAGTTCCAACGGGGATAATCCGGGTTGGGCTCGGAGCAGGCTCTGGAGAAGAAGATGGTTGCGTTGTTCATGTGAGCCTCAAGACCCAGATCGAAGTTGCCTCTGCACTTTTTATACCAGCCAACAACAGCAATTCTGCCGCCGTAGGTCACACCGCGCAGCGCAGCCTGAAGTCCGGAATAGGTTCCGCTGGTCTCGATGACCACATCTGCCCCCTTCTTGTTCGTGAGGTTTTTAACTTCAAGACCAACGTCCTGAGTCATGGGGTCCAGGGCAATATCTGCACCGTTTGCAAGGGCGATCTCACGGCGCTTTGCAATGGGATCGGATACGATGACGGTTTTTGCGCCCTGCAGCTTTGCCATCTGTGCGGCCATAAGACCGATGGCGCCGAGACCGCTGATGAGGCAGACGTCGCCGAGACGGAGCATTGAATCTCTCACGCCGCTGAGTGCAAACTGGCAGGGATCATAGCAGAGCGCAGCCTTCCAGCTCATCTCTTCCGACATTTTGAGAAGATCGTAGCAGCCGCCGAATCCGGGCTCATTCTCTCTGTGAGCATAGGCAACCTGAGTTTCACGCAGGCAGCCGTAACCCGCAACGCGGTCGCCAACCTTGTAGTCTGTAACGTCTGCGGCAACCTCGGTGATGTGTCCCACCCACATGTTTCCGGGACGGAACACGTTCACGCCCTTGGGTGCATTGGGGTCGGGTTTTATCTCTATAAAGCATTTGGATTCAATATCGTAATAGCTGGGTACTGCGTCTGCATCTCCCAACCAGCAATGGAGCTCTGTGCCGTGTTTGGGTGCGGCATAATCCACTTTTATGCGGACCTGACCTGCAGCAAGCTCTTTTTCCTGATACTCTGCGATGCCCACCTTATCCGGTGCTGTAGCAACAATTTCTCTTGGCATAAAATAATACCTCCATTAATTTTTTTGCGCATGGGTTTATAATTACATTATAAAAACCCTGCCATTCAAAATCAATGACGGTATTACTGTTATTTTTTGCACTTTTAAAGATTTTTAAACATAACACCGGACTGTGTTACGTCTCTTTTTGAAAGGTTGGAGGGACTTACCCCTTTGACAGACTTAAACAGACGGGAAAACACCGAAACATCACTGAAACCAAACATTTCCGCCACCTCTCCCACCGTTTTTTCTCCGCTTTCCAGCAGTTTGCCTGCCCTCTCCATTTGAATTTTACGATAAAGTTTGATTGGCGGAATGCCGAAATATTCCGAAAAACGGTTGGATATATAGGTTGGGTGCATATTGTATTTTTCCGCAAAAAAGCTAAGAGTTAACTGATTTACATCTCCGCTGACAATGGTCTCCAGCATCTCCTTGAAAGCATTCGGCACATCTGCAAATCTGCTCTCGTCACCGTTTTCACCGATCTCTTCCAACAGGTTTCCCAGCACCTCCAGAATGCAGGCAAGGCGATGGAAACTGTTTTTAACGGAGTTTTGCTCGCCCATTGCATTATTGCGGTTGTTGAAAAGGCTCTCAAACCGCCGGCTGTCCTTTATGTTGTGCACGATCGGAAGGCGAAAAAGCTTAAGCATATCAACGGTATCGTACACTTTATAATCGAAATGCCACCACAGAAAAACGCTCTGCTCGTCGGTTACTTTATAGTGGTTGTGCCTCACGTTTGCGGGGATGATAACTACACTTCTCGGCTCAAGACGGTATTCCTGACCGTCTATCCTCAGCACGGCGCTGCCCTCGGAAAGATAGGACATAACGTAAAACGGGAACACTCTGTCCGTGCATTTCATCTCTGTCCGCTTGTCAATGCCGTATTCATATATTTTAATGGATGCACACGATATCAGATCCTGCAGACCGTCCACGTTCACCGCCCCTTTCCTTTTTTAATTTTAGCAATGCCGTGCCCCTTTGTCAAGGAGATAAACCGTCAATTGCTGCTTCGGAGAACTGAATCTGCACTTTTCTTTTCCATCTTTATATGTTATAATACAGTAAAATATTCGTTTGAAACGAGGGATTTCAAAATGAAACGCATACATTTTTCCACAGCAAAAGCTGTGTTTTCCCCCTTTTCCCTCCCCGTAAACAGCACGATCGGTCAATATGGCTTTTATTATAAGCTGGATCTCTCCGACTACGCTGACTCGGTGGATGACTCCGATTCCCATCTCTCCATTGAGCGCGCTCTTCTCAAGCTGACCGCCCGCAGCATATACCGACTCTATATCAACGGTGATATGGTTATGCACGGTCCTGCCAGAACAACTCACGGCTACTGTCGCGTGGATGAGCTTGACATAACCGACCGTTTGATTGACGGAATCAACCACATTGCTGTGGAAGTTATAGAATATCAAAACACCGCACCTTTATACGACCGTTATTCCAATGACTCCACTTTGGAGAGTGGTCTTTTCATTGCCGAGCTGGAGGTTGACGGCGAAATCCTCGCTGCCACCGGTCGGGATGATTGGCAGGTGTGTCACATCAAGGCTCGCGCACCTCTCAGCGAGCGCATTTCACATTGCCGTGAGAGCCTTGAAGTTTACACCATCGATGATGATTATTACACATGGAAACTGGGACTTTCGGATTTTGTCCCGGTTGTGCCTTTGGAAGATGAGCCTGTTTATCTGCCGCACGATGCACTGAAGCCCAACTTTAACGAAACCGTTTTCAGCAATCTGCTGGAATTTGGTGCTTGCCGCATCGACAACGACAAATATGTACCGGATATGTTTTTTGAAAAGCACAAATATATTGCCACTCTGCCTGAACGTCCCACCTCCGATTGCCGTCACACCTTCCCCAGTGATAAAGGTCACCTCCGTGCCAATTACTGCCAGGACGGTCTTGCACTGACCGCAACCGACACCGACGATTTTTACGCCATGTGGGACGGCGGCGAAAGCAACGTGGGCTTCATCAGCATAGCTGTCTCCTGCGAGCGGGAGGGAACCATCGACATCGTCCACTCCGAAGCATTGGAGACGGACGGTTCAATGAGCTATAAATATAATGTTGTGACACGCTTGCATGTTCCTGCAGGCTTTACAGAATTTGTCGCCATGGAGCCCGATCTCGTAAGATACATCACGGTCTATTTCAGGGGCGTTGGAAACGTCACCCTCCACAAGCTCTCTGTTTTGGACTATACATATCCCGATGAGCACCGTGCAGCCTTCCTCTGCAGCAATGAAGACGTTAACCGAATCTATAACGCTGCCAAAAAGACACTTATCCTCAACACTCAGGATATCTTTATGGATTGCCCGGGACGTGAACGCGGAGGCTGGCTTTGCGATTCTCTCTGGACCGCCCGTGCCGCATCTCTGCTGCTCTCCGACAGCCTTGTTGAGCGCGAATTTTTGGAAAACTATCTCCACACCTCCGCCGCAGAGATGGGACACGCCATGTTCCCCGGAGTTTATCCCAATTCACAAAAATCCTATGACGGTATCCCCGGGCTTTCCACCTGGTCTTTTTGGCTTATGTGCGAGATCTGCGAGTTTATCCGCCGCACGGGTGACACAGATTTTCGCGATGAACACAAGCCCCGCATTGCCGCAATGATAAACGGCGTGAACGAGTTTATTGGTGAAAGCGGTCTGCTTGAGAATCTGCCAAATATTTTTATAGATTGGTCCCTCTCTAACAATCCAAACAATCAGCAGCCTATCTCCACCCCCGCAAACGCACTTTACGCCTATACGCTGATTCAGCTTGGCGAAACCTTTGCAGAACCCGATTGGGTAACTCAGGGACAGAAAATGCGCTCTGTTTTGCGCAGCGCTCTGCTCCACGCCACCAACCTCCACGATATAAAAACCATATCCGATGCACTTTTTGTGGACAAGAACGGCAATCTCCGAGGAAAAGAAATTGTAACAGAAAGTGCCACCGTCACAACCTTGTGGACAGGTTTGTTTACTCCATCTGAAGCGCCTGCTCTTTTCAAAAACACCCGCGACAAAATGGGACCTGCTCCCCGTTTCTCAAAAGACCCCAACATTGGTGCCAGCAATCTGTTTATCGGTTTGTGCATTCGCCTTGACATGCTCACACGCAACGGCTATTGCGACAAGATGTATGAGGATATGCTTGCAATTTATCTGCCGCAGCTCAAAGAAGGACCCGGCACCCTGTGGGAGAGCCAGCTCATTGACGGCACTTCACGCTGCCACGGCTTCACCGCGCACGCAGGCGTCCATCTTATGCGTGACATGCTTGGCCTCGGTTTCCCATTATACGAAAAGGACGGCAACGGCACTCCTGCCATCACCATTGCCCCCCACATCTGCGGTTTGCGCTGGGCAAGAGGCAGCCTTGAGACGGATTCCGGCATAATAAACGTATATTGGAAATATGATGGCGACAGCTTTGCCCTCAAAGTTTCTGTTCCCTCCGGCATAAAGCACCGCATTGAGCTTCCCCGCGAGGTGCGTGCGCTGGATGAAACTTGTGTTTCAATTACTGTTGACGAATATTGATGCCTCAAACTAAACTAAAAACACGCGCCCTCTCCCCCCGTTACACGGGGACAGCTTCAAAAAGAAGCTGTGTCACAGCAAAGCTGTGACGGAGAGGGCGCATTTGTTTTTATGATCGATTTTTATACTGATTTTATTTTCGTCAGGGTAGAAGTATAGACTCGAAGTCTCACATATAAATCCAGATCATCTGCAAAGCGGATACCTTTACTTTTTCACTATTCACTATTACTTATTATCCAATCGACAATTTTCGAAAGAGAAGATTGAAAAGTGAAGAGGTAATAGTGAAAAAATAAAAACGACAAGCTTCTGTCGAAACTTGTCGTTTCTTTTTGTCTATGGGCTACAAAAAAGATATTTTTGCTGTTTTTGCGTATGAATTCGA
>JAFSHJ010000261.1 GCA_017440425.1 Oscillospiraceae bacterium
CATATCTATTGTGCAGAAGTTGTTGATGGTGTGATAAATGATATGGAAATCAAATTTATCATATGCCTCGCAGCACTTTTCAACCAGCTTTGCTGTTGTTATGAGTGCCCATTTATCCAGCTCGGGAAGCTGATCGTTGGGAACCATATCCTTGTTGGGATCAAAGTCGTAGATGTTGCCGAGGATGAAGCGCTGGGTGTTACGAACCTTGCGGTAAACCTCGGAGAGCTGCTTCATAATATCCTTGGAATAGCGGATATCAGCGTGATAATCGGAAGATGCGACCCAAAGTCTGAGCAGGTCTGCGCCGTAATCCTTGATAACGTCAGCGGGATCAACGCCGTTGCCAAGAGATTTGTGCATCTGCTTGCCTTCGCCGTCAACTACCCAACCGTGTGTGCAAACTGCCTTGTAAGGAGCTACGCCCTTCCAGGCAACGCTGGTGAGCAGAGAGGACTGGAACCAGCCGCGATACTGGTCTGCGCCTTCGAGATAGAGATCTGTGGGCCATTCGAGCTCGGGACGCTCCATGCAAACTGCTGCGTGGGTAACACCGGAATCGAACCAAACGTCCATGATGTCGGATTCTTTTCTGAACTCGGTGCAGCCGCACTCGCACTTAAAGCCTGCGGGGAGAATTTCCTCTGCTTCATGTGTATACCAGCCGTCGGAACCTTCTTTTCTGAAGAGGTCGGATACGGCTTTGATGCTTTCTTCTGTTACGATGGGTTTGTTGCACTCTTTGCAATAAAAGATAGGAATAGGAACGCCCCATGTACGCTGACGGGAGATACACCAGTCGCTTCTGTCGCGGATCATGGATTCCATTCTGTTTTCGCCCCACTCGGGGATCCACTCAACACCGCGAACAGCCTTTATAGCGTCATCTTTGATGCTGTCGATGGAGCAGAACCACTGCTCTGTAGCACGGAAAAGGATGGGGCTGTGGCAGCGCCAGCAGTGCGGATACTGGTGGATGATCTTGGAGTGTGCAAAGAGATAGCCTGTCTCTGCGAGATGCTTTGCAATTGCCTTGCTTGCATCGTCGGTGGTAAGCCCTGCAAACTGACCTGCTTCAGCGGTCATCTTGCCGTCGCCGTCAACGGGAACAAGCAGTTCGATCTCGGGATAGTGGTTTACGCAAACAACATAGTCCTCAACACCGTGACCGGGAGCTGTGTGAACGCAGCCGGTACCGCTCTCAAGAGTAACGTGGTCACCGACGATGACGAGAGAGGTTCTGTCGATGAAGGGATGGGTATATGTCATATACTCGCAATCCTTGCCCATGAGCTCGCCGATGATCTCATATTCTTCGATGCCGGCTGCTTTGAATGCGGAAGGAGCAAGCTCTTTTGCCATTACATAATATTCGCCGTTTGCCTTATATACAGCATATTCAAACTCCGGTCCAAGGCAGATTGCGTTGTTACCGGGGAGTGTCCATGTTGTGGTTGTCCAGATAACGAAATAGGTCTTATCCAGCTCTGCACCAAGTGCGCTGAGCTTGCCCTTATCGTCTGCAACCTTAAATTTTACATAGATGGAATCGCACTTATCTTCGGAATATTCAATTTCAGCTTCAGCAAGAGCTGTTTTACATTCGGGGCACCAATAAACAGGCTTAAGTCCCTTATAGATGAAGCCTTTGTTTGCCATTGCGCCGAAGATCTCGATCTGTCTTGCCTCAAATTCGGGTTTGAGTGTGAGATAAGGATCGTCGAAATCACCTACAACACCAAGGCGTTTGAACTGGTTGCGCTGGAGATCAAGATATTCAAGTGCGAACTCACGGCAGTGCTTGCGCAGCTCTACCGGAGAGAGTGTTTTGCCAACACCCAGCTTCTTCATTGCTCTGAGCTCGATGGGAAGACCGTGGGTATCCCAACCGGGAACATAGGGAGCCTCGAAGCCGTGCATATTCTTATATTTAACGATTATATCCTTGAGAACCTTGTTGAGTGCTGTGCCGAGGTGGATACCGCCGTTTGCATACGGAGGTCCATCGTGCAGGATATACTTAGGTTTGCCCTGATTCTTCTCTACCATTTTATAATAGAGACGGTCTTTTTCCCAGTTTTCGAGCATTCCGGGCTCTCTCTGAGGCAGAGAAGCTCTCATCGGAAAGTCGGTTTTCGGTAGATTAAGTGTCTTGTTGTAATCTTCGCCCATAATTTCCTCCACATATATGACTGCTTGCCAAAAGCGCGACTTAAATCAACACGATAAGTGCCGATCTTACTTTCGCGCAGTTGGGTCCAGCTTATATTTTCTTGTTTTTGTTTATTATTTTCTTTTGTCTATCTCGTCGGTGAACTGGAATTTCAGTCCGGAGAAGTCGTATTCTTTTGCAACGCTGTCGAAATCCATCTTCTCTTCCTCTGCTGCAGGTGATTCCTGCTCGGGAGCTTTGAAGATATCGAATACCTCTTCATCCTCTGCGGAAACTTCTTCTGCTGCCTCTTCAACAACAGCTTCCTCTGCTGCTGTCTCATCGGGAGTAAAGCCTTCTGCAACAGCCTCTTCCTGAACTTCCTGCTCTTCTTCGCCCTCATAATCGGGGATCTCGGCGATCAGCTCAAAATGCTTACGATAGAGATTGAGCATCTCTTCCTTGAAATCCGCAACAGCCTTTTTGAGTGTTACCAGCTGTGCCTCTTCCTCTGCTATACGGCGCTCGTTCTCTGCAAGAACATCCTTGGATTTCTCCAATGCAGCGGTGAGAATGGCTTCTGCTCTTGCGGTTGCCTCTCTTGTAACTGCCTCAGCCTTTGCGTTTGCCTCTTGGGTGAGTATCTCTGCCTTTGCGCGGGATTCACGTACTATGTTGTCTCCCAGCTTCTGTGCACCGAGGAGCACGCTGCGAAGGCTGTCTTCACTCTCGCGATATTCTTCTATTTTTTCTGCAAGAACCTCCAGCTGCTGCTCCAACTGCTGATTTGTCTCATACAGTTCTGTATAAGACACGGTTATCTCCTGCATAAAAATATCAACATCTTCAAATTTGTAACCGCGTGATGCCCTTTCAAAACTTTTGTTTGCAATATCTCTCGGCTTAAGCATCCTTACACTCTCCCACTATAAATATTTTCTGCATACTATATGAAGTCTTCCCTTGCCTGTTTTTCCGCCGAATTCACACACCTCAAACCTGCCGTAGCCTTTGACGGACAACTTGTCCCCCTCATTGATCGGGCAGGATGCCGAAAGCTGTGTGCATCCGTTGACCCTTACGACACCGGAGCTTATCAGCCCGACCGCCTTGCCCCTTGCAAGCTTTGTTACAAGCGCAATAACAGCATCCAGCCTTGCTGAACCTATAGTTCCCGATATCTCTTTGGTCTCTTTTGTTATGGGAAGTTCGCCTCCGTGCCAAAGCTCGGTTTTTACGCCGACCCGTCCAACTTTTGTCAGTTCTCCGAGCACAAGCCCGGCTACGGAAGATGATAAAAAAGCTATACATTTATTCTGCCCCACAAGGATATCCCCCACCGTCTCACGCTTTATTCCAAGCGCAAGCATGGCACCGAGAAAATCTCTGTGGGAAGGCTTGTCTGCTTCACGGTAGCTGAATTCCAGCGCAGTTATGGGATATTCGTCTTCGTCCGGCTGAATATATTCCGGAAACACACCGAGATAAACTCTCTCCGCATTTTCATATCCGCCGAAAAAACGCACATCATAACAGCCTGCTCTGGATGCTGCCGCCAAAACTATCTCTGCCCCACGTTCATCCAAAAAACCGATAAACCGCGAATAGCCGAGACTTCCGTCCGCTGCGGCTCTGAACATTTCATAAGCCCTTGCCGCAAGCGCAGCTTCCTTGCCCTCAAGCAGAGTGATGTCGATCATCCGAAGTAAACTCCGCTGCTCTCAAGTTCGTCAAGCAGGTCGCCCATGATGTTGACGTTGAACGGAGTGATTATATATGTGCTGTTTGCAACCTTCTTGATCTGTCCCTGGTTTGCATAAGCAACACCGCTGAGGAAGTCCACCAGTCTGCGGGAAACATCCTTGTTTGTGGATTCAAGATTGAGCACAACTGTGTTTTTGGAGTTGAGATGGTCTGCAATGGGGCGAACATCTTCAAAGCGCTCGGGTTTAACAAGAACAACCTGCAGCTGTGTGGTTGTATGTATGTTAACAACCTTGTTGCCGTTTGACTGCTTTGTCACCTGAGGTGCAGGCTTCTTCACTTCTTCTGTCTTTTTTTCAGAGACTATATCAATTTCCTCTTCTTCATTTCCCTCATCCTGAGGAATTCCCATAAAATCCTTAAACTTAGCCATAAAAGCCATACCGTTTACCTCCTGTGATTTGTTTTTGCAGATAAATAATGTGCATACAAACATCATTGCATACAATGCCTATGATAACATTATCTAATTTTTTTGCCCAAATGTCAACCCAAATTTTAATAAATGGCATTTTTCCATAAAACTCCCCCTCTTATCCTGCGCTTTTATGGAAAATTGCTTGTATTTTGTGTATAAACTTTTAATCTATATGCTTTCCGTCATACAAATCGTTGCCTTCAACAAAAATTTCGTCAAACTGTTGGAGAGCACCGTTGTCATCCGGATTCATTTTTACAACGGAAAATCCCGTCTGCTCACGCAGCACCTCTATGGGACGGTATCGCACCGTCTGTTTTTTGAGGACATATACGCCCTTGACTCCTCCAACCATTCTGATGGAGCTGCTGGGTATTCTGAGACCCGATACTGCACCGAAAGTTATCTCTATCTCTGCCGTGCGGAGGCTTGCCAGCTTGTCCGACATATATCCGCACTTGATGACTACCACAGCTTTTGCATCTTCCGCATCCGTATCGGCTTCGGTCTCTTCTGTGATTATCTTCACCACAGTTACCGGCAAAAATTCAAGCCCTGCTTCGTCAATAATTATGCTCAGGCTGTCCCCTTCTTTAAAACGCTGCGCCTCTTCTGCCGTGACCACTACTGCACAATACCACTTGTGATCGGTGACCAGTTTGCCCACAACATCGTCGGAAACATTCTGCGAACCTTTGCCTTCAATTATATTTTCATAATTTTCAATGGTGAGTATTTCGATATCGTCCGGGGTGAGAACACACTCATATCCATCCGCACTCGATGAAAAATATCCCTTTTGGTCGGCATAGATATATCCCTGTGCCTCTGCGGTGCTGTTTTGGATGCGCTCTATCTCCGCAGTAAGCTCTGCAATTCTGCCGTCGTAGTTTTCCTCTATCCCTGCAATTATCTGTCTGCGGTTTATCAGTTTGAGCAGTTCGGTCTTCTCTTCTGCCGTGTTGGAGATATTTCCGCTTCTCATATCTACGACAATATCACCGAGGGCATCGGATATCTGTGTTCCAATGGTATCGAACACGCTGAGATAGTTATCATCGGTGTTTTCGGAAGCTTTGAGCATATCAATCTCTTCCTGAAGTTCTTTTACCCGCTCAATGTTGAGGATATCCTGATTTGTGGGATATATCTCCGCTATGGGGTAGCCTTTTGACACCATCTCGCTGTCGTTGTGAATAAAATCAACCACACCGTCAATATCCGTTACAACGGTCTTCTCGTCACGTATGAAAACCCCTTTTCCCACCACGGAATCCTGAAAAGTATATTTATACACCGTTTCCAATCTGTATGGTGTGTAAAAATAATCCACACCCTGATATACCACATAGGCAACAAGGAACAGCGCCAAAACCGCCATTGCTATCTTTCCTATTGCAGAACGCATCTTTCAACCTCCGTAAATGGATTTATCCCTGTTTGTAAGCTCTGTTAAAGCTCTATTACCTTGACTTTTCCCTGAATACCTGCCTGAAACAGCTTTTCAGCAACAGATATCCCTGTTTTGGGTATCAGCATGATCTTTTCTGCGGCGGCAGGTAAAAATACCATGCAAAATGCCGCCTCGATAAGTTCATCCAGCTGCTGTTTTGTTATGTCTTTTTTCTTCAGCCGCAGATAATGCACCTGACACACAACGCTCATATCGTTTGCTGCTGCGCTGAACAGATGTGTTGTCTGCTCCCCTATCTCCAACGCTGCCTGCCAGGAAAAAATATCTCCGTAGGTTTTGGTGAGATAGTTGCGGGCTTTTATTCTGAAGCGTTTCTCTGCTGCGGCGGAGAATATGCTTTTTCTCATTATGATATCATCCTTTTTACTGCAGCTGCTTCAAAAAGCCTTCTGCTTTTTCTCCCACAGCATTGCAAAGTGCTGTTGTGTCGCTGTAGTCCTCGCGGTAAAACCAATTTACATCTGTGTTTTTTCTGAACCAGGTAAGCTGTCTTTTGGCATAGCGTCGGGTGCCCCGTTTAAGCTCTTCCACAGCCTGCTCAAAGCTCATTTCGCCATTCAGCCATCCGTAAAGCTCTTTATATCCGATAGCCTGCGCAGCGGTTGCGGAAAATCCGTGCTGAACCAATTCCTTCAGTTCATCCACCAGACCGCGCTCTAACATCATGTCAACTCTTTTGTTTATTCTTTCGTAGAGCTTCTCTCTGTCGTGCAGGTCTATGCCTATATACATTGTATCGTATATCTGCTCGCCGCGGGAGCGCTCCAGCTGCTGTGTCATTGTAACACCCGTGATGCGGTAGATCTCTATACCTCTTATAGTTCTGCCGAGATCGTTGGGATGGAGCCTTGCTGCTGTCTCGGGGTCTATCTCCCGAAGCATCTCCAGCATATATTCTCCGCCTTTTTCCTTTGCAAGGGCATTTAGCTCTTCCCTGAGCTTATCGTCGCTTTGCTGCGGAGAAAACTCAATGTTTTTAAGCAGAGAATCCACATAGAGCCCTGTGCCTCCCGCAATAATGGGAACCTTTCCCCTTGCGGTTATATCGCTTATCAATGCGTGGGCAAGCTCCACATAGCGGGCAACACTGAATTTTTCGTCCGGCTCCACAAAATCGATGAGATGGTGCGGTATTCCACGCATCTCTTCCTCTGTGGGTTTTGCCGTGGCGATATTCATATATTTATATATCTGCATTGAATCCGCTGAGATGACCTCTCCGTTAAGACGTTCTGCAAGCGATACCGCAAGTGCCGTCTTTCCCGATGCCGTGGGACCGACCACAGCGATCACCTTCGGCTTTTTCAAATTGCCGATGCATTCGTTCATACTAACCTCTTAAACATTTTTTCTATCTGTCTGCGTGTCACCGAGCACACCACAGGTCTGCCGTGTGGACAGTAACGGATATCTTCCCTTGCAACAAGCTCTGTTATATATTTAAGTTCGTCCGGTGTGCTTCTGTCGTGAGCTTTAACAGCGGCTCTGCAAGCGATGGAGTGGTAAAGCTCATCCAAAAAATCGGGCATATTGGCATTCTGTCCCTTGAGCAGGGCGGTTGCCATCCAGCCTACAATTTCCGCAATGTCCGCTTTTTCCATCCACATCGGCACGGCACGCACTATTACAGAGCTTCCGCCGAAATCATCCATATCAAATCCCGCAGCAGCTATATCATCCAGACCGCTTATCAACGCCAGATGCTCCTCTCTTGAGAGCGAGACCGTTTCCGGCATAAGCAGCAGCTGCGAATCTTTGCCCGTGCTGCGCTGTTTCAGGTTTTCATAGATGTAGCGCTCGTGGGCGGCATGCTTATCAACAAGCAGCAGCTCGTCGCCGTATTCTATAAGTATATATGTTTCAAACAGCTCTCCTATTATCTTGCCGGTCTTTTCCTCTGCCGTAGCAGGTGCCTGCTCTTCAACCACTTCAGCATCAGCCTGCTTTTCGGGCTCTGTCGGAAAGTTTTGCGGTTTTATCTCTTCGCTAACCGGTTTGACCGTTGTGATCTCCGGCTCAAAAGGCACCGCAACTGCTTTCCTCGGCTCTGTTTTCTCCGTCGGCTTTGCTTTTGCACTTTCACCGATGTTGTAACCGCTTCCGCCGAAACTGCTCTTTGGGGTCGGAGCATATTCTTTGAAAGAGAACGGCTTTTCTGTCTTAACTTTTTCTGCGGTCTGCTTTTTTTCCGCAGCAGCCACTATTGCTTTAAAGTTATCCTTCTCCTGCTGAGTTGTTCTCTGCCACTGATGAGGATCGGCAACAACCGTTACAGAAGTTTTATTCCCGTTATCGTTATCAAAAAGCGACTGTCTCTGTGCAGGTGCATCCGCCTTGAGTGAATAGGGGTTTGTTTGGGTCCGCACAGATTTCACTTCTGCCAACGGCGAAGCATCACCGCTTCTCAGCCCCTGCTTTACACCGTAATAAACCACATCAAAAACATCTTTCTCGCTGTGGAAACGCACCTCAAGCTTTGCAGGATGCACGTTCACATCCACAGTGTTGGGAGGCATTGTCAAAAACAGCACGCAGCCCGGGAATTTGCCGGTCATTATCATTCCTTTGTAGGCTTCTTCTATCGCGGCGCTGCAGGTGCGCGGACGCACATATCTGCCGTTGATGAAAAAGCTTTGCAGTGCTCTGCTGGAGCGTGCTACCGTGGGTTTGGAGATATATCCGCTGATGCTCAAGTCTTTATATTGGTAATCCACCTTGATGAGGTTTGCGGCAAAATCCTTTTCAAAAACCTCATAGATGACAGAACGCAGGTCTCCGTTGCCGGGGGTGAGCAGCTTGAGCTCTCCATCCCTAATAAACCTCACCGTGACCTCGGGATGGGACAGCGCTATTTTATCAACCACCACCGCTACGGCGTTGGCTTCTGCCACATCTTTTTTGAGGAACTTCATTCTTGCCGGGGTGTTGTAGAAAAGATCCCGTACTATCATTGTTGTGCCTGCGGGACAGCCGGATTCCTCCAGCAATATCTCCTCGCCGCCCTCTATTCTGTAATTGGAACCTTCATCATCCTCGGGACGTCTTGTGAGCATCTCCACCCTTGCAACGGCTGCAACGGATGCCAACGCCTCACCTCTGAAGCCAAGGGTGACAATGCTGTCCAGATCGTCGCCTTTTCTTATCTTGCTGGTGGCATGACTTTTAAAGGCATTGCGCACATCTTCGCGCATTATGCCCGAGCCGTTGTCTGTTACTCTTATAAGAGATATTCCGCCGTTTTTGATCTCAACGGTAACGGTGTCTGCGCCTGCATCTATGCTGTTTTCCATCATTTCTTTGACAATGGAAGCAGGGCGTTCAACAACCTCACCTGCCGCGATCAATTCGGCTGTATGCTTGTCAAGTAGGTTTATCTTTCCCAAATAAGTACACTCCGTTAATACGCTTTAAGGGTTCAGTCTTTTATCATTGCCTTAAGCTCATACAGCAGGTTCAGAGCCTCCAGCGGTGTATATGTGTTAAGGTCTATGCCTTTGAGCTTTTCCTCGACCTCACTGCCGACAGACGACATCAGCGTCATCTGATATTCCTCTGTGCGTTTGGGCTGCTGTTTGGATGAGACCGCCTGCCCCTCCTCCAGCTGATTGAGTATCTCATGAGCACGTTTGATTATGGAATCGGGAATTCCCGCAAGTTTGGATACTTCTATGCCGTAGCTGTCATCCACTCCGCCGGGAACTATTCTTCTGAGGAAGACAATGTCGTCACCACGTTTTTTGACAGCTATGTTGAAATTTTTAACGTTATCGTAGCTCTGTTCTATCTCTGTAAGCTGATGATAGTGAGTTGCGAAAAGCGTTTTTGCGCCGCATTTACGCTTGTTTGCAATGTGCTCGATAACCGCGCGGGCAATACTCATTCCATCGAAGGTAGAGGTGCCTCTGCCTATTTCGTCCAAAATAAGCAGACTCTTGGAGGTGCAGTTTTTGAGGATGGATGCAACTTCGCTCATCTCAACCATAAATGTAGACTGTCCCGTGGTGAGGTCATCCGATGCACCGACTCTTGTGTATATTCCGTCCACCACACCGATATGCGCCGATCTTGCGGGAACAAAACTGCCTATCTGCGCCATAAGAGTTATGAGTGCCACCTGTCTCATATAGGTGGATTTACCTGCCATATTGGGGCCTGTGATGACGGATATCTGCTTGTTTCCGCAATCCAGATCCACATCGTTTGCAACAAAGGGCATATTGTCCACCATTGCCTCAACAACGGGATGGCGGCCGTCTTTTATAATAAGCTTATCCGAGTTATCCACCACCGGCTTGCAGTAACCGTTGCGTGCGGCAACCTGTGCAAAGGAACACAGCACGTCAAGACGTGCCACAGCATTTGCTGTCTGCTGAATGCGCTCAAGCTCGCCCTTTATCTCTTCTCTGAGCTCTGCAAAAATGCGCTGCTCAATAACCAAACTGCGCTCGCCTGCGGAGAGGATGCGCTCTTCAAGCTGCTTGAGCTCCTGGGTTATGTATCTCTCGCTGTTTGCAAGAGTCTGTTTTCTGATATAATCATCCGGAACAAGGGAGGAGTTTAGACGTGTGACCTCAATGTAATAGCCGAACACGCGGTTATAGCCTATCTTGAGGTTCTTTATGCCGGTTTTTTCTCTCTCCTGCTGTTCAATGGAGGCAATATATTCTTTTGTGTTTGTTATAAGGCTGCGCAGCTCGTCCAGCTCTTCATCAAAGCCGTCGTTTATGTATCCGCCGTCCTTTGTCAGCACCGGAGGATCTTCTTTGATGGTACGGCATATTCTGTCTGTCACGTCTTCAAAGGGCTCGATATCTCCGCAAACAGCAGCAAGCTCACTGCTTTTTGCTGTGCTGATTATGCCTTTGAGGTTCGGCATACGTCCGAGAGTTGCCTCCAGCGCTTTATATTCACGTGGACCTGCGCTGCCGTAGACGATGCGGGTCATAATGCGTTCAATATCAAAAACATGCATCAGTTCATCCAGCACGTCTCCGCGCATTATGCTGTTTGTGAAAAGCTCTTCCACGGCACCGAGACGGCGGGAAATGAGTGCCGCATTGATGAGCGGCTGCTCAACATAGCTTTTGAGCAGGCGCTTACCCATTGCTGTGCAGGTTTTATCCAGCACCCACAGCAAGGAGCCTCTCTTCTCTCGCCTTGCCATGTTTTCCGTGAGCTCCAGATTGCGTTTGGAGCTCATGTCAAGGTTCATATACATATTCTCGGTGTAAACCTCGATATCACGCAGACGCTCCAGACCGTTCATCTGTGTCTCTGCAAGATAGCTGAGCAATGCACCGATGGTTCTTGTCATAAGGCTCGTGCCCTGCTGTTTTACAAACTCCTCGCCTTTTTCTCCAAAATGGCTGCACACCAATGCGGTGGCTGTTTCTTCCTCGTAGAGTTCTCTGTCCAGCAGGCTCACGGTTGCGCAAAGACGCTGTTTTATAAATGCGGTAACCGATTTGTAATCCAGCAGATCTTCGTTGAAAAGTATCTCCTTGGGTGTGAAACGGGAAAGCTCATCGATTATCTTGTTGGATATCTCCGTTCCCGCTCCCGATATGACAGCCGCTTTAAGCTCTCCGGTGGAAACATCGCAGAAACAGATTCCCGCAGCATTTTCGCCGATGCAGATTCCCGAAATATAGTTATTGGAACCCTCGTCCAGCATAGAGTTTTCAATGACCGTGCCGGGGGTCACAACACGCACCACTTCACGGCGCACCACACCCTTGGCCTCTGCAGGGTTTTCCATCTGCTCGCATATTGCAACCTTGTATCCTTTTTGTATCAGCCTTGCAATATAGGTCTCGCAGCTGTGATAAGGCACACCGCACATGGGTGCCCGCTCCTCCTGACCGCAATCCCGTCCGGTCAGGGTGAGTTCCAGTTCCTTGGATGCTATCTTTGCATCGTCATAGAACATCTCGTAGAAATCTCCCAGGCGGTAGAAAAGCAGATGATCCTTATGCTGTTCTTTAACCTTAAAATATTGAGCCATCATCGGAGATAAGGGCGCCATTTCTTTATACCTTCCTTTTTAAACTCAGTGACAGCCGCCGCAGCTGGAGCAATCTCCGGAGCAGGCAGAAGGATCGATGGTATCGGGGTCGTCTCCTGCTGCGGATTTGGTTATGATGGTGCTTATAGCTTTCATAACCTCATCAAAAGCACTTTTCTGCTCGTTAAAATTAACCATAGAGGGATGTGCCATAATTTTGTTGTAGATGTCTCTTACCTGCTCATCCAGCACCTTCATGTCGGATTTGTCCTCATCGGGGCTGTTGAGGATGCGGTTGAGAGCCATCTTTTTAAGATTGAACTCGCCTATCATATCCTGAAGCTCTTTGTCTTCATCGCAAACCTGAATGGCCATCTGATATTTTACATATCTTTCGTCCTGCTGAATTGCTTTACCGAGTTCTCTTGTGATTTCAATGATATCCATAGTAATTTCTCCTGATATAATATTTATACTGTTTAATTATTTTAACCGGGATCAGGCTTTGTTTTCACAGAGCTTTTCATAGAAGATTATGGGCATTGCTCCCCAGCCGTGGCAGAGAGAGCCTGCATAGTCAAAGTCCTTCTGTCCCACAGTTGTCTCCCAGAAAGAGGTTGCGCCCTCACGGATCATAGCCATACACATACGGTCTATTTGGTCAAGTACAGTCTCTTTATAAAGCTCTTTATCCAGACTGATCAGAACATCCATACGCTCAAAGGAATTATATAGGGATGTGGGGATTATTTCGATGTCGGGATCGCTGCAATCGTTATCGCGGATGATCTCGATGATACGCTCCTGATCAAGACCTTCTGCGGCACCGCATTCAAAGCCAAGTGTGTTTGCAAGTGCGGAATAGGGCTTTATATCGATCCCGGGTCCCACAGCAACACGGAACAGCTTTGCATCCTCATCGTAGAATGTTTCTGCTATTTTTTTGTTGAGTTCCTTTTTGATCTCAAGATACTTACTGCCGTCTTCGCCGAGAATATCGCACAGCTTTGCAAAATATCCGAGACCGTTGGCGAAAGATGCGTTCAGGCACATATCGTAGGTATCCTTGTGACTGGCTCCGCAGCTGCGGTAATAAGCACCGTCCATATAGGGTTCCCACTCGCTGAAGTTCCAAAAGCCTTCGGATTCATCGAAGTTAGCAACAAGCCCTTTATCGGTAATTCTTCTGACAAAGGCATCCATGTTTCTCTTGATCGCACTGAAGCAATATTCGATGGTTTCTTTATCCTTTGAAAACTCGTAATATTCAGCAAGCATTCTTGCATACATGGGAACTCCGCTTGGAATTGTGAATTCGATGTTACTTGGGAAACAGAGCGGCTGCAGATCGTCCTCTCTTGTGCATTCCGCAATAAGGCGAAGGCTTGCTTTGGGAAGATCGTATTCACCGAAGATGTAATATCCTGCGATCATCTGATTGCGGGAATCGCCGGTATAGAAGGATTGTTCTCTCCAGGTGCAATCCTCATAGTGCTCGTGCATACACTGGAGAAGCGTGTTGCAGCAGATCTCATAGATGGTATCCCGCAGCAGGTTGCCGGTTTTGAATTCTTTTGCCTTTACCGGATAAACCGTGGGGCGAATGCCTGCCTCGCAAACTCTTGCGGCATCTGCGTGGATAAAGAACTGGATATATCTTCCGCCCAATCTGCGGAAGGGATTCATATAGCGGTTTCTGCCCTTTTTGAGCCGTACCGTAACGGAGAAGTTACGGGGTCCCACAGCGGTGCGGCAGCGACCGTCGCACAGATGCTCGCCCCAGCCCACCTCCATGGCGCAATCTTCCGGAACCTCAATATCAAAGGTGAGATATCCCGTGGATTCTTTCAGCAGGTCAACGATGAAGAATATTCCCTCTCCGTTTTTTCTCACCATTGTGAGGGGCATTTTGTCTCTGTCTGCCATATCTTCAAGGCGGAAAAACGAGAGCGCTGCGTGCAGCATTTTATAGCCTGCATCCCTTCTTTTTTCTTCCACTCTGAAATATTCAAATGCTCCGCCCTCCATCAGGGATGTGGCTATATGTGCTTTTGAGTCGGCTTTTTCCTGCTTGGTTTCATCTTCAACATACGAAAATGCTCCCTGCATAACGATATCCACCGAAGCAGACGGAAGGATATCCACCTTCTTTGCAATTCTTGCAACAAGGTTTGTGGGCATATCTTCCGGCACAAAGCTTGTTGTGAAATCACTCAGGTCCTTGCCGGTCATCCAATCGTCGGATTCTCTCAGGTCAACGTGATAATTGAGACCCATCTGCGGGGTGATGTATTCTCTCCTGCCGCTGATATAGCGCTTACTCTTTCTGCTAAGCACATTTTCATCGGAAGCAAGCACTACCTTGCCGTTTTGCTCCACTTCAAAGATAAGTCCCGGCTTTGCAACAAAATAGGTGGAAGATTCCACACCGTAATACCAAACCACGACGGCAATGTGGTTTGTGCCCTCCACAAGATGCCGGCTGATATCCAGCTCGTCATAAATTTTGTAGTTTGGCATATCTGCATACTGGCCGCTGTTGGCAAACGTACCGTTTATGTAAAGAGCATAGTTGGAATCCGAAGAAAGACGGATGATGACCTTATCATCTTTTTTGCAGTTTGTTTCTGCCAAAAATTCACAGTAAACGTCTTTGCCTGCCGCCTGACTGTTCCATATCCACTTTGCATTTTCAAACATAATGACTGACCTCTCTTTTATTCCGCAACCGTTCCTCCCACGGCCCAGTTGAAGGCCGTGTCGATATCCACTTCAACAAAGCTGCCTATCAAAGACTCCGGTGCTTTGATGTTGACAATGTTGTTTCCGTCGTCTCTGCCGGTTATGGTGCCTTCTGTTTTGCCAAGCTCTTCCGGCAAAACTCTCACACGCTTGCCCACCATGTTTCGGTAGTAGCTTTCGGCGATCTCTTCCTGCACAGCAAGCAGCTCTCTGAACCAGCGGGACTTGTCCTCATAGGGGATCGGGTCCTCCATTTTTGCGGCAACCGTTCCCTCACGTTTGGAATAGATAAAGGTATAGAGTGCGTTGAAGCGAACACGCTTCAAAAGCTCAAGAGTCAGACAAAAATCTTCGTATGTCTCCCCGGGGAAACCGACGATTATATCGCTGGTGAAGGTGACATCGGGTATTTTTTCTCTTGCGTAATCGATGAGTTCGATGTATTTTTCAACGGTGTAGCGGCGGTTCATCAGCTTTAGGATGCGGTTTGAACCGCACTGCACAGGCAGATGTATGTGATGACAGACATGCTTGCTCTCTGCAATGGTGTCAATCAGCTCACGGGTGCAATCTTTGGGGTGAGATGTCATAAAACGGATGCGGTAATCCCCTTCGATGGCATCTATTCTGCGGAGAAGCTCTGAAAAGTTGATATTTTCTTCCAATCCGACGCCATAGGAGTTGACGTTCTGTCCCAGCAGCATTATCTCTTTGTAGCCGCCCTCCACAATTTGACGCGCCTCTTTCACCACTTCTTCCGGACGGCGGCTGCGCTCTCTGCCCCTTACATATGGCACGATGCAATAGCTGCAGAAGTTATCGCAGCCGTACATAATGGGCAGCCATGCTTTAAAACCGCTGTCGCGGTGGACAGGCATTCCCTCCACGATATCGCAGTTGTTTTCCTCTGTTTCAAACACCCTGCCTCTTCCCATCAGGCGGGAACAAACCATCTCCGGCAGGCGGTACATTGCATGTGTGCCGAACACGATATCCACAAACGGAAAGCTCTTTTTAATGCGGTCTGCATTGTGCTGCTGCTGTGTCATACATCCGCAGATAGCAATGAGCATGGAAGGTCTGCGGCGCTTTTGATTTTTGAGTGCACCAAGGTTGCCGAAGGCTCTGTCTTCAGCATTTTCTCTCACCGCGCAGGTGTTGTATATTACAAAATCGGCATCCTCCACAGCGCCCGTCTCCACATACCCCATCGCCTCAAGCTGACCCTTCAGCTTTTCGCCGTCGGATACATTGAGCTGGCATCCATAGGAGTGAACGTGATATTTGGGTGTTCTGCCGTAATATATCTCTGCAACTTTTGCTTTTGCAAGCTGTGTGTAGCGCTCCTGCTCTTTGAGAAGTTCAGCAGGAACCTCTGTTTTTGCACACCTGTTCAAGTTTTTTCCTCCACAAAGTTTGCTATGCTTATTTTTCGTTATTTTTGCGTTATTATTTCAACTAAACACAAAAACACAAACACGCAAAGATGCGGACAGTTTTATCTTCATCTTTGCGGTATTATTTGAATATCTCATTCTTGTGCGGATATCATTCTTCTTCGGAACTGTCGCTCTGCTGCGGTCTGATTATAATGACCCCGCTGCTTGTTTCAGACTCTTCCGAGCTCTGTTCGTCTTTAACAAACAGTATGATAACATCCACATTGGGATCTATCTTTTCGCCTTCGGTCTTGTTTGTTCTCAAAACAAATCCGGG
>JAFSHJ010000262.1 GCA_017440425.1 Oscillospiraceae bacterium
CTGGACCGTCGGATTTATGAACGACACCCTTTTCGGCGAATGGATCACCCCCTGGGTTGCCTCCACTCTCGAAAACATCGGCTGTGCCGAGTGGCTTGTCAGCCTTATTGCCGACGGAATTATCGGCGGTGTTGGTGCTGTTCTTGGCTTTGTTCCTCAGATGCTCATCCTATTCATGCTGATCTCCATACTTGAAGATATCGGATATATGTCCCGCGTAGCATTTATTATGGACCGCCTTTTCCGTAAATTCGGACTTTCCGGCAAAAGCTTCATTCCCCTGCTGGTATCTTCCGGCTGCGGAGTTCCCGGTGTTATGGCCAGCCGTACCATTGAACAGGAACGCGACCGCAGAATGACCATCGTTACCACCTGCTTCATCCCCTGCGGTGCAAAAATGCCCATCGTCGGACTTATTGCCGGTGCACTTTTCGGCGGAAGCAGCTGGATCGCAACAAGTGCATATTTCATCGGTGTTGCAGCAGTTATCGTTTCCGGTATAATCCTCAAAAAGACCAAGATGTTCTCCGGCGACCCTGCTCCCTTCGTTATGGAACTTCCCGCATACCACACACCGCTGCTTAAAAACATTATGCGCACCACCTGGGACCGCGGCTGGGGCTTTATTAAACGTGCAGGTACCGTTATCCTTGCAGCCAGCATCATTATCTGGGTGCTCAACAGCCTTACCTTTGAAGGCGGCTTCCACTACATTACCGGCGATGAAAAGTCCATTCTCAACGTTATCGGCGAAATCATTGCCTTCCTCTTCATTCCCCTTGGCTTTGGCAAATGGCAGGCGGCAGTTGCCACAGTTCTCGGCCTTGTTGCAAAAGAAGAGGTCGTAGGTGTGCTCGGCTCCCTCTCCTCCATGGCAAGTGCAGATGCTGCTATGGGTCTTGTTGAGGCAGGCGATTCCGCAAAGCTCGCCCTCATCGGACAGGAATTCTTCGACGGCAGCAGGCTTGCTGCATTCTCCTTCATGATATTCAACCTGCTTTGTGCTCCCTGCTTTGCTGCAATGGGCGCCATCAAACGTGAAATGAACAGCCCCAAATGGACTTGGTTTGCCATTGGATATATGACAGCATTTGCTTATGCGATCTCACTCATCGTCTATCAGATCGGTTTGCTCATTACCGGAACTTTCAGCATCTGGAGCGTAGTTGCGATAATCGTTCTTGCCGCACTTAACTATCTGCTTGTCCGTAAGAACAAGTATAGCGAAGACACCCTCACAATGAACGTAAAGTAAAATTTTCTGAATAAGGAGGAACTCCTATGAATTGGCCCACCATCATCGTTGCCGCTATCATTGCTGTCATATTTGTGGCTATAGTGATATCGGAGATACGCAAAAGAAAAAGCGGCAAGGGCTCTTGCTCCTGCGGCTGCTCAGGCTGCGGAATGAAGGGTCAGTGCCATCCCGAACAGAAATAACCTCACTTTCATAATTATAATCGCACACCCAAACAAAAAACTTCCGGAAAATTTCCGGAAGTTTTTATTTATGTTTTTCAGATGTTTATTATCTTTTCTCCGTCAAAAATGAGCACTCCGCAGGCTCTTCCTATCTTGCCGCCGTTAAGCAGATGCTGTTTGAAGATGCGCTGCATGGAGGTTTTCTCCGGCAGCTCTTCCGTGGGCTTGCCGTGGTCTGCGCCGAAGATGCGCCACGCATCCAAAAACTTCTCCTGCGGGTTGATATCGATGATGTCGAAATCATCCATAAAGCTTACGATGTTAGATGTGGACGGCAAAATCTTTTTATATTCGGGATATAGCAGCCAGCTTGAGCAGGTGCAGACAAGGGGAGCACCGTTAAGCTGCGGACGAAAAAACTCATAAGCTTTGCGGTATGCATCCATCCTCGCCTCATGGTCAAAGCTTTCGGGGGCGGCGGGAATGTGTATCGCCTTCACCGGCAGGTCACAGCCTTTGAACAGCTTTATATCACCGAATGTGTATGGCACATCAAAATAATAGGGGCAGTTTTGGAACTCCAGCCTGCCAAGCTTGAAGATATCGCAGGTGAAGAAGGTTTTGAACCAGCCGGGCGATGCATTTCCCCACACACCGTGGACATCTTTGCACTCCATAAGCTTATATCGCAGATCGGTCATCGTGTCCCAGTAGATCTGCTCGTCAATGCCGCGGCTCGAATATTCCTCCCGCACGGTTTTTGCGCATTGAATTATCACAAGCAGCCACACAGTATGGATGTGTATGCCGGATATCTCCGCAAGCTGCGCAACGGCTTCTGCGGTGTTTTCTGTGTCAAAGCTGTCAGCTTTAACTTTTTCGACCGCAGAGAGAAACTGCTCGGAATAATTTTCGCTGATAACACCGAAACAGCGGGAAAGCTCCACTGCCGCCTCCTTTGGGAAGGCTGTTTTTTCCATTATGAGTTCAAGAAATGTTTTATCCATAAAATGACTCCCAAAAAAGTTTTTATACTTTAAATTGCCGCAAAACTGTGGAATTTCCGCAAAATAAATGCTACAATTAAACCATCAGGTTTATGCGGAGGTTTGCTATGCTTTTTGACAAAATAGAATCTGCCTACAAAAACAATGTATACCGAAGAGCGGATGCCGACGGCTCCATCTTCTATTTCTCCTGCGGAGATTTTGAAGGTCTGCAGCAGAAAGCCTATCCCTTTAAATCTTCCGACGGACACAGTTTGAGCGGATATTTCTATTATTACGACGGCTTCAAAGCGGACCGTATCGTGATTTTTGAGCACGGAATGGGTTCGGGACACAGAGGATATATGAAAGAGATCGAAATGCTGGCACGGCACGGATATCTTGTGTTTGCCTACGACCACACCGGCTGCATGGAATCGGGCGGCGAGACCACCGGCGGCTTTGTGCAGTCACTGAAAGATCTGAACGATGCCGTAAACACACTCAAAGCAGACCCTACATATTGCAAAGCGGATCTCTCTGTTGTGGGACACAGCTGGGGCGGCTTCTCAACACTCAACATAACCGCACTGCACCCAGAAATAAGCCACATCGTGGCGATATCGGGATTTGTATCGGTAAAGAGGGTGCTGAAGCAGTTTTTCGGCGGTGCGCTGTGGCTGTTCGGAAGAAAAATCTATGCCAAGGAGCAGCAGGCTAACCCGAAATTCATCGGCTTTGATGCTATCTCCACCCTTGCGGACACAAAGGCAAAGGTGCTGATAATGCACTCCCGCGATGACAAGACCCTGAGCTTTAAGCAGCATTTCGGCGTGATGAAAAAGGCACTGGGAAACAGAGAAAACATCACCTTTGTGGAGCTGGACGGCAAGGGACACAACCCCAACTACACAGAAGATGCGGTGAAATATAAAGATGCGTTTTTTGCGGAGTATCAGCAGGCACTCAAAGAAAACGCCCTTACGGATGATGACGCAAAGCAGGCCTTTGTTGCAAAGTTCGATTGGAACCGCATGACAAAGCAGGATGACGACGTGTGGACGCTGATATTTGCTGCATTGGAGAGCTGACCCTGCCGCAGGCACATCCGCTTTTGCCGATGATGTAATAATTATAAGCTTTTCCAACTAAAAAGTCTACACCCGGCAATTCAGGAAGCGCACCTTATTTTTCAGTATTCGGGCATAAATCCACCGCACAAAGTTCAAACTATTTGAGTAAAGAAAATTGCAAAAAATAGCTTGACTTTTAAGCCGTGTTGTGTTAGAATAATATTCGTTGTCAGTAACCGGCTGCAAAAGCGTATATGGAGAGGTGTCCGAGCGGTTTATGGAGCTGGTCTTGAAAACCAGTGACTCGATGAGAGCCGCGGGTTCGAATCCCGCCCTCTCCGCCAATCGATTCATTTGGTGCGGCAACCAACTTAATATTTTTAGTGTAACGCTACCATGGAGAAGTACTCAAGTTGGTGACGAGGCGCCCCTGCTAAGGGCGTAGGTCGGGAAACCGGCGCGAGGGTTCGAGTCCCTCCTTCTCCGCCAAAAAATAATCCACCCAAACGGGTGGATTTATTTTTTTTGCAAAG
>JAFSHJ010000263.1 GCA_017440425.1 Oscillospiraceae bacterium
GTTTTGAAACTTGCTTTCCAAAGTGTCGGTGCTGTCAAAGACGATAAAAGTGCCGATCTTCATTGTAAAAACCTCCAAAAGGATTGATTGTTCGCAGTTTTTATGATAGCATATATAAAAGAATAAAATTATAATTTTTTGACTTTAGATTGTAATTTGTTGATGTGTTTTTGGCGGTGCTGTTATGAAATTAAATTATAAAAAAGAACTTACACCGGTTGTTTACGGAGAGAGCCCGGTGAGGATTTTGTCAATAAGCTTTGATGAGAACCATCCGGGTTTTCCGCAGCATTGGCATGAGAGGATAGAACTGCACCTTATAAAAAAGGGGATACTCAAGCTCAACTGCAACGGTGAGGAGGTTGAGGTGAAAGAGGGTGAGCTTTCCATTGTTTCTCCGTCGTTTGTCCACAGCGGGAAAAGCGGTGCCTCTGTAATTGAGTATTACGTTATAATGTTCGATATTGAAGATATGTATAACGGAACGCTTTCCGTGCGCAGCAAACTGGAGAAGATCCTTAAAGGTGAAGTCTGCTTCAAAGCAAAAACGGATGTGCCGGAAATTGTTGAATTGGCAAAAGAAATTGTGGAGACAAATGCGGACGCAGAATGCCGCAATGCTCTTGAAACGGCAGGGAATCTCTATAAACTTTTGGGACTTTTGTGCCGCCATTGCATTGATGAAAAATGTTCCGGAGAGATCAATCACGGAAAATTCGAAAACGTTATAGAATATATCAACGCAAATTATATGAAGGATATCTCGGTGGGTTCCATAAGCGAGAAGTTTAACTACGACGAGGCATATTTCTGCCGCAAGTTCAAAAGCGAAACGGGCATGACAGCCGCAAAATATATAAAGATACAGCGCCTTGAGAGGGCAAGATATCTGCTAGAGAAGAAGGAGATATCGGTGAAGAAGATAGCCCTATCCTGCGGTTTTCACGACAGCGCCTATTTTATCAACTGCTTCAGAGCAATGTACGGCGCTTCACCATTGCAATATTGCAGAATGCACCGAATGGGTAATTCGTAACATTATCAGCAGTTATACACATCGTAAATTTTTTTGAAAAAAGCTATTGACAAATAAAATAGCGAAGAGTATAATGATATTAATTTTTAATAACACAAAACACGACTGTGACGAAGACGGTCGAAATGTGGAGTCTTCAGAGAGTTGGCGGTTGCTGCAAGCCAATGACGATATGTTTCAATGACCTATCACTTCTGAGTCGGAGGACCGAAAGCGTATGCGAGTAGACTCCTTCCGTAATGCTGCGTGAAAGCAAAAGGCTTGTTAGAGCCTGGAAAGTGGCGAAAATTTATTTTCGCAATTTGAGTGGTACCGCGGGTTAACAACTCGTCTCAAAGCAATTTGAGATGAGTTTTTTTGTTTTATTCAAAGCCGTAACAACCGCTTCGCAAGAAGCAACGGAAATGAAAGGAGCAAAAAAGATGGAATTCAGTTTGAAAGAGATTGCAGGAAGAATCAAAGGACTGCGCGAGGCAAAAGGCTATTCTGTTGAGGAATTGGCAAAGCTCACAGGTGTATCTGTGGAAGATTATAAGCTTTTGGAGGAAGGCGAAACAGATTTCAGCTTCACCTTCATCTATAAATGTGCAAAGGCCTGCGACGTTGAAGTTGTGGATCTTCTTGAAGGAACCAGCACCACTCTCACCTCTTTTGATATTACAAGAAAAGGCGAGGGCGTTAAAATTGTTAAAAAGAAGGGCTATGTTTACAACAACCTTGCCCCCAAGTTCAAAGAGAAGCTGGCAGAGCCCTTCCTTGTAAAATTCCCCTATCTTGAGGAAGAGCAGAATGCGCCCATCAGCCTCAGTTCCCATAACGGTCAGGAGTTTGACGTCATCGTCAAAGGTTCCCTCAAAGTTCAGGTGGGCAGCCACGTTGACGTGCTCAACGAGGGTGACTCCATCTTCTATAACAGCCTTATTCCCCACGGAATGATCGCTGTCAGCGAGGGCGGCTGCGAATTCCACGCTGTTGTTCTCAACCCGCAGGAGGGTACCGTTACACAGGAATATCCCGAAACACCTTATGTAGAGACAAAAGCAGTTGTTGAAGAAAACAAATACGAAACAGTTGCAGATAAATTCATCGAATCCTATTATGATGAGCACGGCGTGTTCAGCGGAATCAGCTTTAAAAACGACGATAAGTTCAACTTTGCCTTTGACTGCGTAGATGCAGTTGCAGAGAAGAATCCCGATAAGCTGGCAATGATGTGGGTGGGCAACGATAAATCCGAGCGCAGATTCACATTCAAGGATATGAAGAAATATTCCGCAAAGACCGCCAACTATTTCGAATCTCTCGGCATCAAGCGCGGCGACACCGTAATGCTGGTGCTCAAGCGTCACTATCAGTTCTGGTTCTGCATGCTTGCGCTGCATAAGATCGGTGCCATCGCCATCCCCGCAACCAACCAGCTCGTTGAGCACGATTTTACATACAGATATAAAGCAGCAAGAGTAAAGGCTATCGTCTGCACCGCTGACGGAGAGGTCTCCACAGAGGCAGAAAAGGCTGCTGCAGAATTCCCCGGTATGATAAAGGTGCTTGTGGGTGGCAAAAAGGACGGCTGGAACGACTTTAACGTTGAGATGGAGCGCTTCAGCACCCACTTTGACCGCAAGGAAGATTCTCCCTGCGGCAACGATCCCATGCTGATGCTGTTCACCTCCGGTACGACCGGTTATCCCCGCATAGCAACACATTCCTATAAATATGCTCTGGGTCACTATCCCACCGCAAGACATTGGCACAACGTCAATCCCGACGGTCTGCACTTCACCATCTCCGATACCGGTTGGGGCAAGGCTCTCTGGGGCAAACTCTACGGTCAGTGGCTGTGCGAAGCAGGTGTCTTCACCTACGATTTCGACAGATTCCACTCCGATGACATCCTGCCCCTCTTCAAGAAGTATAACATCACCACCTTCTGCGCACCTCCCACAATGTATCGCTTCTTCATCAAGGAAGATCTCTCCAAGTACGATCTCTCCTCCATCGAATATGCCACAACAGCAGGCGAGGCTCTTAACCCCGAAGTGTTCAACCAGTTCAAGAAGGCAACAGGTCTCACCATCATGGAAGGCTTCGGACAGACCGAGACCACACTCTCCATCGCAAACTTTGTGGGCTCCACCCCGAAAATCGGATCCATGGGCAAACCCAGCCCCCTCTATGACGTTGCAATCCTTGATCCCGACGGCAACGAGTGCAAGACCGGCGATACCGGTGAGATCTGCATCCGTACCAAGGAAGGCGCTCCCTGCGGACTGTTCATCGGCTACTATCTCGATGACGAAAAGACCAAGGAAGTATGGCACGACGGTTATTATCACACCGGCGACCAGGCAACCATGGACGAAGACGGATATCTCTGGTATGTCGGACGTATCGACGACGTCATCAAATCCTCCGGCTACCGCATCGGACCCTTCGAGATCGAAAGCGTTATCATGGAGCTTCCCTATGTTCTTGAGTGTGCCGTTACTCCCGTTCCCGACGAAGTTCGCGGACAGATAGTAAAGGCTACCATCGTTCTCACAAAGAACACCGTTGGAACGGATGCCCTCAAGAAAGAGATCCAGGAATATGTAAAAACACACACCGCACCTTACAAATATCCCAGAATAGTTGAGTTCGTTGATGAACTTCCCAAGACCATCAGCGGCAAGGTAAGACGCGTTGAGATCCGCAAGAAGGACCTCGAAAAAGCCAACAGCTGATAATTTAAACTATCCGTGCGACGGCTTGTGTGGAACCTAAGCGCAAAACAAAGCACAGGCAGGTTGATAATAGCCGCCTGTGCTTTTTTACATTTGAGTTATGAAATGAGGTCGCAAAATGAAAAAAAAGCTGCATATTATTTCTCACTCCCATTGGGATAGGGAGTGGTATATGGGTTTTGAACAGCACCGAGCCAGGCTTGTGGAGCTGATAGATGCGCTGATCGATAAAATGGAGAATGAGCCGGAATACCGATATTTTCATCTGGACGGTCACACGGTTTTGATAGAGGATTATCTGGAGCTCCGCCCGGAGAAAAGAGAAAGGCTGAACAAACTCATCAAAGAGGGGAGAATACAGATAGGTCCCTGGTATGTTCTGCAGGATGAATTTCTCACATCGGGAGAGGCAAACCTGCGCAACATGCTGGAGGGTATGCGCTGCTGCAGAGAATACGGTGCAGAGCCGCTTATGGTGGGATATTTCCCCGATGCGTTCGGTAATATCTCTCAGGTTCCGCAAATTCTCCGGGGCTTTGGCATTGACAATGCCGTTTTCGGCAGAGGCATGGGCGTGATCATGGAGGACAACAAGCCGACAGGATCAAGCTCAAAGAAGGAGCTGAATTGGTATGCTCCCGACGGCTCCTGCGTTATCGGAGTTATGTTTTCGGACTGGTACAACAACGCGTGGGAACTGCCAACAGACAGGGAAGAAGCGCGCCGCGTATACCGTGAGCTGATAGACAAAACCTCGAAAAATGCTTCAACACCTCATTTGTTGGGAATGAACGGCTGCGACCATCAGCCGCTGCAGAAAGATCTTTTGGAATCAATTAACGTTGCCAAAGAGCTGTTTGGCGACGAAGTTGAAATTATACACAGCAACTTTAAAGATTATATAGAGTGCATACGCCCCTACCGTGAGCAGTTCCCTGCAATTTGCGGAGAGATAACGGGGCAGTATACAAACGGTTCGGTTCGGCTGGTGGATACCGCCACCACCCATATGCCGCTGAAGCTCTATAACCACAAGGTTCAGAATATGCTTCAGCAGCAAAGCGAACCCATCGGCGTGATGGCAGATATGGCGGGAGACGGATACAGAGACCATCTGCTGCGATATGCGTGGAAAACGCTGATGAAAAACCATCCCCACGATTCCATCTGCACCTGCAGCTGCGATACGGTTGCAAGAGAGATGGCGGTGCGCTTTGAAAAGGCATACCAAGCAGCGGAATATGCCCGTGACGAGGCTGCGGCATATTTGGCGAACAGCCTTGACACCGAAAACGGTGCAGAGCAAAACATCGTTGTGTTCCACACAAACCCCAAACGCACGGAGGGTGAGGTTACGGCAACTGTGCGGCTGGAAGAATATGCAGACCCGGATGAGCTTTCGGTGACAGATTTTAACAATATCCCCGTTGGCTGCGTGATACGCTATCTCGGCAAAAAATTCAGCTACACTCTGCCGAAGGATTCCTTCCGCAAGGTGCACCACCTGCACACCTACGAGATTCGTTTTCCCGTCTGTTTGGAGGGTGTGGGATGTTTCGTTTACAAGTTGCAGCGCACCAATGCAAAAACAGCGGCAACCGATTTGGTGCTGACAGAAAACGGCGCCGAAAACAGCTTTTTGAAATTCCGCATCTGCGGCGACGGAAGCATAGAGCTGTGGGACAAGACAAGCGGCAGACATTTTGAGGGGCTGCACCGCTTTGAGGACAGCGGAGACTGCGGAGACGGATACAACTATTTCCAAACCAAAGATAACAGCGTTGTTTATGCGGAGGGCAGTACCTGCCAACTGACGGAACACACACCATATAGCGCAACTTACACTGTCAGATATTATATAAACATTCCTGCTGGCCTGACAGAAGATAAAATGCGGAGCAAAGAAATCATTCGCCACGAGATTTGCAGCAAAATTACGTTGAGAGCAGCTTCAAGGCGTCTTGACGTGGAAACAAGCTTTGCAAACAAGAGTGAAAATCACCGCCTGAGAGTGCTTTTCCCAAACGATATTCAAACCCAAACGGTTATGGCAGACGGTCAGTTTGATGTGGTCGAGAGAGACATTACACCCTGGAAGGGCTGGAAAAATCCCTCAAACACCCAAAGAATGCAGGCATTTTTCGGTTTGGAGGATCCTGCAAGCGGTGTTTTGGTTGCGGTAAAAGGGCTTTGCAGCTATGAGATACTCCGTGACGGCAGGAACACGATGGCCCTGGATCTTCTGCGTGCGGTGGGAGAGATAGGCGATTGGGGAGATTTCCCTGCACCCATGATGCAGGTGAAAGGCGAGCACGTTTTGCGCTACGCAATTATTCCCTATGCACCGCAGGACAAAGCAGATGCATTTGAAAGTGCATATGGGTTTGCGCAGGACAGATTCTGTGCGGTGCAAACGGGCAGACACGGCGGAAAGCTTGCTCCAAATCAGCCTATTATCAGTATGGCAGGCGATTTCATCACAGAGACTGCGCTGAAATTGGCAGAGGATAAAAACGGATACATCCTGCGTGTGTGCAACGTGTCAAACAGTGCGCAGACGCTGCGTATAAATACGGCAGCCGAGGTTTACGAAACCGATTTGGCAGAGCAAACCGAAGAGGATACAGCAATCAGCAAAGATATCACCGTGCTGCCGAAAAAAATCAAAACCTACCGCTTGAAGTTTTAAGGAGGAGATAATATGAAGCGTTCAGAGATAAACAAAGCGTTGAAAGCCTTGGAGGCAATGTGCGAAGAATACCGCTTTTCGCTGCCGCCCTTCTGCCACTTCACCCCGGAGCAGTGGCAGAATATCGGTCACGAATACGACGAAGTGCGCGACTGTATGCTGGGCTGGGATATCACCGATTTCGGACTTGGTGATTTTGAAAAGTTTGGGTTCTCGCTTATAACCATCCGCAACGGAAACCGTGCCATGGCAGATAAATATCCCAAGGTCTATGCCGAAAAATTGCTCTATCTTAAAGAGGGACAGATGGCTGCCAACCACTTCCATTGGTACAAAACCGAAGATATCATCAACCGCGGAGGCGGAAACTGCCTCATCCGTGTTTACAATTCTCTGCCCAACGAGGATATCGACTATGAGTCCGACGTGACTGTCCACATGGACGGACGCACCTTCACCGTGCCCGCAGGTACTCAGGTGAAGCTGACTCCCGGCGAGAGCATACACATTCAGCAGAGAATGTACCACGATTTTGCCATTGAAGAGGGAACGGGAGCGGTTTTGCTGGGCGAAGTGAGCCAATGCAACGATGACAACACCGACAACTGCTTCAATCCTCCCGTGGGCAGATTCCCCACCATTGAGGAAGATGAGCCGCCCTATCGCTTGCTGTGCAATGAATACCCGGAGGCAAAATGATGGATGTTGTTGCAATTGGTGAGCTGTTGATTGATTTCACCTGCGTCGAAAAGGATGGGGATGGCTATCCTACCATGGCGGCCCATCCCGGCGGCGCACCTGCCAATTTCCTGGCGGCGCTGGCCAAATTCGGTGCAAAGGCGGCGCTTCTGGGCAAGGTGGGCAATGATACCTTCGGAAAACTCCTGGTAAACACCTTGGACAGTGCCGGCATCGAGACCAAGGGGATCGTTGCAGCAGAGGATGTGTTTACCACGCTGGCCTTTGTGACTCTGGATGCAACCGGCGACCGGGAATTCTCCTTTGCCCGTAAACCCGGTGCCGACACCTGCATCTGCTTTGAAGAACTGAACACCGACCTGATTGACGAAGCGAAGGTATTTCATTTCGGAACGCTGTCCCTTACCGATGAGCCTGCCCGCACAGCTACGCAAAAGGCGGTTGCCTATGCAAAGGCGCAGGGCAAGCTGATCACCTATGATCCCAATCTGCGCAAACCTCTCTGGAAAAGCATGGATGAGGCAAAGACGCAGCGTCTGTGGGGGCTTGCGCAGGCAGATGTGGTCAAGATCA
>JAFSHJ010000264.1 GCA_017440425.1 Oscillospiraceae bacterium
AAAGCTGTTCACCCTCCACCTGCTGAATGTTGAAAACAAAAATGCTCAGCTTGCGTGATGCGGTTATCTTTGGGTCTTTTTGGCGCAGAGAGCCTGCCGCAGCATTTCGGGGGTTTTAAAAGGCTTCTCTCCCGCTATCTCCTGACGCTCCACCACCTGATCAAAGCTGCTCTGCGGCATATACACCTCGCCCCGCACCTCCAGATAGGCAGGTTTTTCTTTGAGGGAAAGGGGAATTGCGGCTATGGTGCGCAGGTTTTCGGTCACATCCTCGCCGGTGTCGCCGTCGCCTCTGGTGGAGCCGCGGACAAACACGCCGTCGCGGTATTCCAGCGATACGGAAAGTCCGTCTATTTTGGGCTCTACAATGTAATCTGTCTCACCAATAGCTTCGGTGGTCCTGCGGTGGAAATCCGCCAGCTCATCCATGCTGAAAACGTCCTGCAGGCTTTCCATTCTAACGGTGTGTACCACCTCCGCAAAGGTGTTGTGTCCCTTGCCGCCAACACGCAGGGTGGGGGAATCGTCCGTCTGCAAATCGGGATATTCCGCCTCGATATTCTCCAGCTCACGGTAGAGCATATCGTATTCATAGTCGGGCACGGCAGGGTCATCCATAACATAATAGAGATAGCCGTAGTGATTCAGCTTCTCTCTCAGCTCTTTTGCTCTGCTTTCAGCATAACTTCTTTCCATTTCGTCCTCCGTAAAACTTATACTTTAAGTAACACGCACATTTAAACGTGAGCGCCCGCTCACTCTGCAAAATTTGCACCAAGATACACCTGCGGTATCTCGCCGATGAGCACCGTCTCTGCCAGAATGCAGTTGGTGGAGACCTCTGCGGGGATGCCGCAGCCTGCCAGCACTGCCGTGATGCCCACCTCTATCTCCAGCGCCAGCTGATGCTTTGTCTGGTTTATCCCTGCTGCCTCAAATTTATCTTTCACCTCTGCGGTTATCCTGCCGGACTGCAGCAGCAATATCTCCACCGCCGGACCTCTTGCCGAAAGCATTCCCACTCCCGACAAGCTTCCGATGGGCACCGCAACGGATGCTCTCTCTTTTTGCTGCAGTTTTTCGGCTATCCGCCGTGTTATCAGCGCTTTCAGGCGGTTAAGCATAACGGTATCCGTCCGCACCGCTTCAATTTTGCCGTCTGTGCTGCGCACCAGCTCCACAAGCTCGCTGTAGCCTATCTCCTGCTCCTCCAGCACGGAGCAGACACATTCTTCAATCAGCTGCACCGCTGCCAGCGATGCCTGATTTGCCGCCAGTTCATTCACCGTTGGGCGAAGCTGTTTTTCAAACAGCACCGTCAGCAAAAGCAGCAGCACGCCTGCGGCGATCATCACCTGCGCCGCTTTCCTCCGGGTTTTGTTTTTGTGTTTCATCCGCTCACATCCGAATTCAGCCTTTATCTGAATTATATTCGCAAAGCACCTGCCAAATTTCTTTTGCCTGCATTTTTTTGATGTGAGAGCCTTTTCCCCTTATTTTACACCGTATTTGCGCAGAAATGCTTCGGTATCTACGGTAAATTCTTTTCCGTCAAGATATGCGAGCAGCTTATGATCCTCTGCGGAGGGGCTGTCCTTGGGGAAGCTGAACTTCAGCTTATAGGAACACAGCGCCTGATTTTTGAACTTGTTGTCGCCGTCCATTTTGCCGTATTTGGTGTCGCCCAGCAGAGGGTGTCCCGCCTCTGCAAACTGCGCCCTTATCTGATGGGTGCGTCCCGTTATAAGCGTTGCTTCAACAAGGTCGTATTTTTCCAGACGTTTGAGCACTCTGTATTCGGTTATTGCGGTTTTGGCACCGTCTTTGCGGGATTTTGTCACCGAAACGGTGTTGTTTTCGCTGTCTTTGGCAATGAATCCGCTGAGCCTGCCCTTCGGCTGTTTGATGTGACCCTTTATTATGCAGATGTAGCGTTTATCAATTTCTCGCAGACGGATCTTTTCAT
>JAFSHJ010000026.1 GCA_017440425.1 Oscillospiraceae bacterium
AATCCGCAAAGCGGATACTTTTTCTCTTTTCTCTCTTATCTTTTATTCGGAAACGACAATTTTCTTTTAGAGAAGAGAGAAGAACGAAAAGAGAAAAGTGAAGAGGACACAAAGAAACGACAATCTTCTTGCGAAAATTGTCGTTTCTTTTTGGTCGGAGTAGGGAGACTTGAACTCCCGGCCTCTTGGTCCCGAACCAAGCGCGCTACCAAGCTGCGCTATACCCCGAAATGTTCTGTTTTTGTCGGGAACTTTTAAATTATACACTACTCTTTTGCAAAAGTCAAGAGTCAAAACACAAAAAGGGCAAAAAGTTGGCATCCCGCCTGCAAAAATTCCGATGGGATGCCGCTGTTCTTTTTCGTTATCCGAGCATGCCGCCTGCAACCACATCCGCAAAAAGCTTCAGCTGGTTGACACAGCTCACCTCGTAATCGCTGAAGACGTGCTCTCCGGTGCTGCGTGCTGTCACGTTCATCTTGATGCCCTCGATGCACATGCTGTATTTTGCGGAGAGGGGATAGCTGAGCTTATCCTCCGAGAACGCGGCGGTGCACAGAATGGACTGTACGAATGCCGCCTGATCGGGGTTGGCCTCAAAGTTCTCGCAGAGCCACACATAGAGCTGCGGATGGAAGTTTGCCATTGAGCCGCAATAGCCCGATGCGCCGAGGCAGAGGGAATCCAGCAGAGTCTGTGCGTTGGTGTTGTATATCTCCAGCTCGCTCTCCTCCGCAAGGAAGAGGCGCTTATCTATG
This sequence comes from Oscillospiraceae bacterium, assembly GCA_017440425.1. Lineage (GTDB taxonomy): Bacteria > Bacillota > Clostridia > Oscillospirales > Ruminococcaceae > SIG526. The sequence goes on from JAFSHJ010000026.1 coordinate 759, forward strand.
GTGTTGAAATCGCAGCTGTTATCCAGCAGATACTTAAATCTGCCGGTGGAGAGGCACCACTGCAGAATCTCGGCGGAAATGTTTCTCTTGTGCTCGCCTTTGCCCTCGTCCAAACCCAAAACCACCTCTTCGGGCAGCTTTGCCAGCAGCTTTTCTGCGTTTGCTATCCAAACCTTGTCGCCCTCGTTTTTGGGGTCAAGACGGTCGGCAAGCAAAATGAGTGCATCTGTGCCGCTTTTGGCAATGGCGCAGAGCTCCTCTGCCTGCTCTTCGACGGTAGCCGCCGTGTGTCCCGATGAGAAGACGGTGCATTGCTTTTTAAGAATGCTCTCGATGGCTTTTGCTCTGCCGAAAACAGTTCCGTTGAGCTCCACACGCTCCTCAAGCGAGAGGTTGAATATCTCTGCATCCTGACTCAGGGAATAGATGCCGCTGCAGCCCTTCTGCACGCACCGATCCACCAAATTTCTCACGGTGGGGATATCCACGGCACCCTCATTATTATATGGTGTAAGCATTGTTGCAAAAACTTCTCTTTTATCCATTGCTTTCTCCGCCTGTCTTATCAATGTGTATTTGTTCCTTTAATTATATCCCATTGCGGTTTAAAATTCAATACACATTATTACCGGAAGGCTGTCAGCTAATCAAAAACCTGAACTCCTCCGCTGTTACCGTCGGATGAAGCGCTCTGTTTATGCCAAGGGCGATCATCTCTGCCGCCCGCCCGATTATCACGTCGATCTCTCTTGGGGTTATCATCATCTTTTCGGTTTCGCCGCCCGGCTGTCTGCCGGAAAACTCCTGCACCAGCGTTGCCGCATCCACCACCGTCGGCACTCCCACGGATATCACCTTCACCCCCAGCAGCTCGCTGTCTATCCGCTTTCTGCTGTTGAACACCCCCGAACCCGGCACGATGCCGCTGTCTGCTATCTGCACCGTTCTGCCAAGACGGGACGTCTCCATTGCGGCAAGTGCGTCTATCACTATCACGGCGGAGGGCTGTATCTTCTCCGCCACCGCCTCTATCAGCTCCCCCGTCTCCATTCCCGTCTGCGCCAGCACCCCCGTGGCTATCACCGCAACGCTGTTGAAATCGGTGAGCCCCAGCTCCGCCTTCATCTGACCGCTGATGTGCCGTGTAGAGATTATCTTTTCCGCTGCCTTCGGGCCCAGTGCATCGGGGGTGATATCTCTGTTGCCGAGACCTGCCACAAGCACCGTCCCCTGCGCCGCATCTTTGGGAAGCATTGCGCCGAGCTGTGCCGCAATTGCCTCCACCGCTTCGTCGGTGCTCTCGCCGCTTGCTCCTTTTGCAAAGGGCGGCGCCTCCACCGTCACGTATCTCCCGGCAGGCTTGCCGATGCTCATTCCTGCCTCGTCGTCCTCTATCTCAACGGAAACCACCCTCACATCGCCGTAAAAGCTCTCCTGCTGGGTTATGCCGTCTGCCACCGAATTTTTGTGCAGCTCGTATGCCTCGCAAGCAAGGTCTGTTCTCACCAATTTGAATCACTCCTTATTATATATAGTATAATTTTAGCTTTCCCGTGAATTTTTATCTTTATGCCCCGCTTTACTTTTTCTCCGCACTAATATATAATGGAGATATATTCCGTTTTAGG
>JAFSHJ010000265.1 GCA_017440425.1 Oscillospiraceae bacterium
AATGAAATCGTGTGCCTGAGCTGCACGGCAGGCAGCCTCTATCTCCTCGTCGGTGGCCTCCTTGTTGCCCCAACGCAGGTTATCCTTTATTGTGCCGGAGAAAAGCACGTTGTTCTGCAGCACCATCGCCACGCTGTCGCGAAGAGTCTGCAGTTTATATTCTCTTACATCGTGTCCGCCCACGGTCACGCTGCCAGAAAGCACATCGTAGAGGCGGGGAATTAGCTGCACAAAGGTGGTTTTTGCCGAACCCGTGCCTCCGATTATGCCCACGGTCTCGCCCGATTTAATGCTGCAGCTCAAATGCTCAATGGTCAGGTTATCCGCCTTTTTGGCATAGCTGAAGCAGACATCGTCAAACACGATGGAACCGTCTTCCGGCTGCGCATCGGAACTGCCGTCGGCAATATCCAGCTTTTCGTCAAGTATCTCACCGATGCGGGCTGCAGAAGCTCTTGCAAATGCGAACATGACCACTATCATGGAGAGCATCATCAGCGACATGAGTATCTGCATTATATAGGTGATGAAGCTGACCAGCTCACCGGTGGTCATTATGCCTTCGGTTATCTGTATGCCGCCAAACCACAGCACAGCTATCATGCAGCTGTTTATGGCAAGCATCATGAGCGGGCCGTTAAAAGCAATTATTTTCTCTGCTTTGATCATTGCCTTGCGAACGTTATCCGATGTTTTGACGAACTTTTCAATTTCGTGGTCCTCGTGGACGAATGCTTTCACCACTCTTATTGCGGTGAGGTTTTCCTGAACGGATGCGTTCATATCGTCGTATCTGCCCAGCATTTTATTGAACAGCGGGAAAGAATATTTGATGATAATGAGAAGTCCTATCACAAGCAGCGGAATTGCAACCACAAACACCAGTGCAAGCTCCGAGTTGACGCTGAATGCCATTATTGTTGCAATGATGAACATCATCGGCGAACGGATCATCATTCTTATCATCATCTGGAAGGTCTGGGAGACGTTGTTGACATCGGTGGTCAGACGGGTGATGAGTGACGGGGTGCTAAAGCGGTCTATGTTGGCAAAGGAAAAGCTTTGCACCTTGTTGAACAGACGTCCGCGGAGATTTTTTGCAAATCCCGCGCTGGCGCAGGAGGCACACCAGCCGCCCAATGCGCCGAAGATGAGGGAAACTATCGCCATTCCCATCATCAGCAGACCGTATTTCCAAACGGTCTCAATGCTGCCCTTTTTGATGCCTTCATCAATTATTGCAGCAATTACAAGCGGTATTGTGGTCTCCATTGCAACCTCGCCTATCATTGAAAGCGGGGTTGCCACGGTCACGCCCCAATAGCCGCGTACACTTTTGGCAAGTTTTTTGATCATACCTTATCCTCCGGTAAATCTTTATTGGCGTTATTCTTCTTCTCTTTTTTTGTCGTATTCCTGGATCTTCTTTCTCAGCTCGCACATCTTCTTGAAATCGAAATCCACAGTCTCCTCCGGATTTTCCGAAAGATTGGCGATTATGCGCTCAAGATATCTCTCCAGCTGACCCAGTTCCTCATCGCTGAATCCCTCAAACATCTTTTCATCCAGCTTGTTGAACATCTCTCTGCTCGCTTTGGAGACCTCTTCGCCCTTCTCGGTAACATAAAGTCTGTTGCAGCGCAGATTCTCTTCGTCCACGTTTTTAGTGAGCATTCCGGCACGCTGCATCCTCTCGGTGGATTTTGCAATGGAAGCCGCCGTCACCGACATATGCTCCGCCACGGCTTTCTGTCCGCACCCCGGGTTGCGGATGACGTATTCCAATATTCCCAGCTGACCTTTGTAAAGCCCCAGCTTGGTGAATTCTTTTTGGCAAAGCAGCCTGCGCAAAAGTCCTATCATATCCATGCGTCCGAACAATCTCATCAGCCTGTTTTCCACCATATTCTCACCTCCCAAATAAACACATCTGCAAATTGTTAACCGGTTAATTAATATATTATCACTACTGCATCCATATGTCAATAGACATTTGATTTTGTTTACATTTGTTTTGCAGCAAAGCGGCTTTTCCGTGATCTCTCCGCTGTTTTTCTCTCCTCTGCCGGATGTGCGGAAGTACCCGCTGAAAAAAATTGAAATGGCGCGTGAGAAAAACGGAGATTGAGAGAGAAAACAAGAGAAAACGGGAGCTTGCGAAAAACAAATTAAAAAATTCAAAAAAACACTTGACAAGCGCATAAATCCATAATATAATATTACTTGTTCGCCGATGCGGATAGATTTTTTGCGGTCAATTTGCCGCACGATGTCTGTCTTGTTTTCAGCTTCAGCATCGGAAAAAATAAGATCTTCTTAAAATAATAACGGAGGAAAGCACAATGTCGACCTACATGCCTAAGGTTGAGGAAGTTACCCGCAAGTGGTACATCCTTGATGCAAGCAATAAGCCGCTTGGTAAAACAGCAGCTCTTGCCGCTTCCATTCTTCGCGGCAAAAACAAAGTTACCTTTGCACCCCACGTTGATTGCGGTGATAACGTAATCATCATCAATGCAGAAAAAGCAGTTCTCACAGGCAAAAAACTTGATCAGAAAGAGTACATCCGTCACTCCGGTTGGGTTTCCGGTCTTAAGAGAGTTAAGTACAGCGACCTGATGAAGAACAACCCCGAGCTTGCTATGAAGCTGGCTGTTAAGGGAATGCTCCCCGACACCACTCTCGGCAGAAAAGCTCTCACACGCGTACGCATCTACCGCGGCGCTGAGCACGGCCAGGCTGCTCAGAAGCCCGAAGTATTCGAGTTTTAAGGAAAGGGAGGACGAAAATAATGTACGATTCTAAGCCTTATTTTTACGGAACCGGCAGAAGAAAGAAGTCTGTTGCAAGAGTAAGAATTTACCCGGGCGGCACAGGCGCTATCACCATCAACGGCAGAGACATCGACGATTACTTTGGTCTTGATACTCTCAAGCTCATCGTTCGTCAGCCCCTCGCTCTCACCGACACAGCTGCACGTTTTGACATCATCTGCAACGTAGCAGGCGGCGGTGTTACCGGCCAGGCCGGTGCTATCCGTC
>JAFSHJ010000266.1 GCA_017440425.1 Oscillospiraceae bacterium
ATCGGCACCAAGGACGTATACCTCTATGTTGGCGATACCGCTGTTGCTGTTGACCTTGATAAGGACGTAGCAGTTGTTGTTCCCGCCGGCGCTGCTCTCGGTGAGTACTTCTTCACCGCTGAAGCTCCCGCTGCTGAAGAGGGCAAAGATAACGTTGGTACCGGTGCTTCCGATATTACAAGCGTTTGCGTAGCTCTCGCAGTTGTATCCCTCGTAGCAGCCGGTGCTGTATGCGTAAAGAAAGTTTCCAAATAATATAAGTTTGTGAACTATCGCATAATTGCATAAAAAAAGACGGTCAACTCTCCTGACCGTCTTTTTGTTTTTGTGGGATCGTCCGCAATAAAAAAAGACCGCTGTGAAAGCGGTCTTTTTAATGGGAAAAACCCGATTAGATCTCTTTGAGAACGTACTCGCGAAGGATCTTGTAGATGTGGGGAGGATTGCCATCGCGTTTCTGGAGCTCTTTGATCTCGTCGTGGGGGAGAGAAGCAGCCAGATTCATGATGTGGTTAGCCATGCGAACGAACTCGGTTGTAGCTTCAACGCCGTCCATACGTGCAGGCCAGTTATCCATGATGAACCAACCCTTGTTGGAGTTGATATCCTGATCAACGTAACCGATCTGGAGGAGTTTCCAGAAGAACTCAAGTGCCTGCCAGAAGCTGACGGTACCGAAGATGAGGTCGTCGTCGAAACGTCCCATGTTATCGTTGAGGTGGATCATGGAGAGGAGACCGTAAGAATCAGCAAGAGCAACGCTCTCTGCGGGGTTCTCGTTGCCGAACAGAGCGTGACCGTAGTCAACGATCAGTTTGCAGTTGTCGTAACCGGTCATCTTGTTGACCTTTTCGCAAAGGAGGATAACCTTGCTTACGTCGGAAGCATACTGATGGGTGAGGGGCTCGTAGTTTTTGTATTCGAGTGTGCAGTTAACGTTCTTGTTATGTGCACAGATCTCAGCGATGCACTCAGCCATGTATTCCCAATGGGTCTTGTAGTCATCCTGGAACGGATAGTTGTAGCCGTCGTGAGCCATCCAGAACATGATGTCAACACCTTCAGCAGCCTCTGTCCAGTCCATGTGAGCCTTACCGAGTTCAGTGATCTCGCGGCGGGTCTGGGGATCGCGAGCTGCGAAAGTACCATATTTCCAGTGAGCCTTGGTGTAGTTGTCGGGACCGCAGCTACCAACGCGGAAACCGTACTGTTTGAGAAGGTCTTTGTAGGCGATGGGGTCAACGGGATCGTCTCCCAGATACCAACCATAACCAATAGCGCTCATGCCGCCCATTTTTGCAAACATCTCGAGCTTTCCTTCGAAGTCGGGCATTTTAAGATCGCACTTATAGCCTTCATCGACGAAACGGTCGCACATGTTGGAGAATGTAGCGCCTGCGCACATCAATTTCATGTTGATTTTATCAGCCATGTTATGTCTCTCCTTTTTAAATTAATCAATATTAAACATCAGGTCCAACGGGGTGGCAGAGCCATCCTCATTGTAAACCAGTATGTCGCTCATATAGGCATCCCAGCGCTTTTTAACATCGCTGCTGCCAACCACTTCCTGAAGCTTCTGAAGATCGTCGCATTCATAAACTTCAATCAGCATATCTCCCACGTTCCAGATGTTGTAGTTATACAAACCGGCACGCTTAATCATCTCAACCATTTCGGGCCAGATCTCGTCGTGGCGGCGTTTATATTCCTTGCGCACCTCAGGGGAATCGTTGATCAGTCCAAACTTGTTACAGAATTTCATTCTGAATAGACCTCCTTTATCTGTAATAAGTTTCTAACTGATATAATATTACCCTAAAAATATTTTTTTGTAAAGAGGTTTAAGGGGAATTTTTAAATAATATTTTCAGCGAAATCGATGAATAATTTGAATTTGAAAAATGAGAGTTTATCACCAAGAATGATTGACATTGTCAGCTAAAAGGTGTAAAATAAATTAGAATGGACAGGGTGCGGAATATGGCATTCTGTAACCCAAACCGCTTTGCGGTGTCCGGTATTTTAAAATTCATTTTACACACGATAAAAGGGAGGTAAATATCGTATGAGCTTGAAAATTATTGATACCCATATGCACATTGGCCCTGAGCCCGGACGTATGGTACCGGATCAGTCTGTAGAGAGTCTGGTTGCCAAAATGGACAGACTCGGCATTGAAAAAGGCATCAGCGCAAACTGCCTCAGCCTCAGCAGTGCTGACAGATTTGAGGAAGGTATTGCAGACGATGCAAGAGTTTCCGCTCTCGCAGGAGGCAGAATCTACAGCTTCTTCGGTTATCACCCCAACTATATTGAGGAATCCATTGCATGCATTCGTAACCACAAGGATGATCCCAGATGCGTAGCTATCAAGATCCATCCCAGTGGCGCATTTGTAAATGCTGACGATGAGAAATACCGTCCTTGCTGGGAGATCGCAAGAGAGCTTGGTCTTCCCATCATGTCCCACACATGGGATGTTTCTTCCTACAACCCCAAGCAGGTTTATGCGGTTGCAGGCAAGTTTGAGAAATACATCAGCGAATATCCCGACGTAACCTTCGTTTTCGGTCACTGCGGCGGCCGCTACAACGGCATCAAGACAGCTATCGAACTCGGTAAGCGTTACGCTAACGCTAACTTCGATATCACCGGTGACATCTGGCTCAACGGCTTCATCGAGGCTCTTGTTGAGGGCGTAGGCGCCGACCGTATCGTATACGGAAGCGACCACACCATGATCGAGCAGCGCCCCATGCTCGGTGTTGTTTACGGCTCCAACATCCCCACAATCGATAAGGAAAAAATCCTTTATCACACCGCTGAAAGAATCTACTTTAGTAAATAAGAACGACCTGAAAGGAGGATAATACTATGACTGTACAGGAACGCAGCGACAACTTTAAACGCTGGATTCATGAATCTGATATTTTTGACGTTGATATTTGGTGGGATCCCAAATTTGACAAGGGCTTTGTCTGCTATGACGATTGGAACAAGCAGATGGAAGACTATATGGCAATGGGTATCACCGGAGGTATCGTAACAACACGCGACTCTGTTGTCTATGATGCTTACGTTGGCAACGATATTACCGCAGAGCTCGTTAAGGACAGAGACGGCTTCTATGGCTGTATGGTAGTTGTTCCCGAAATGGGTTATTGCGAAGACAAGGGCGAAGCCTATGTTAAAGGTATGATGGAGAAAAAGATTGTGGCAGCTCGCCTCTTCCCCAAAACCTACATCCATTCCATGCAGGAATATGCCATAGGCCCCATCCTCGATACTCTTGAGAAGCTTGGTGTTCCCCTTATGCTGTGGCACACAGAGGCTACATGGGATGATATGGGACGCATCTGCGAGAACCATCCCAACCTGAACGTTATCGTTGAAGGTCACGACAGAAAGCTCCTCTATCACGCACGCGACTATTTCGGTCTTATGCGTAAATATAAGAACTTCTTTGTTGAGACTCACAACATCATCCTCTTCGATGAGTTCGAAGCTATCGACAAATATTGCGGTTGCGATCAGCTCCTCTATGGTTCTTACTTCCCCTATATGACCCCCAACTTCTCCCTCTATTCCATCCAGGATGCACAGATCTCTGAGGAAAACCGTCAGAAGATCATCTCCGGCAACGCCAAGAGAATCTTTAACATTAAGTAATTTTTGCTGTTAAAGCTTGTGATGGACGCAATTTTCGGGCTGAAAATTGCGTCCATTCTAATGAAATTCCGCTTTTACGGCATAATATACAATTTGATTTAATATTTTTTTTGTTTTTTTCTAAAAAAACAGTTGATATTTTCTTCAAAAAATGTTATGATAGATTGTACTGTCGGAGTATAATGTCTTATTGCTCAAAAAGGAGGTGTTTTGGATGCCCAACATTAAATCTGCAGAAAAGAGAGTTCTGGTCACAAAGGCTAAGGCCCTTAACAACAAAATGGTAAAGTCCAATCTCAAGACTTATATCAAAAAGGCTGAAGCTGCTATTGAGGCTAATGACGCCAACAAGACCGACGCTGTAAGGCTTGCTATAAAGAAGATCGACCAGTGCTGCGCTAAGGGTATAATCGCTAAGAATACTGCTGCACGCAGAAAGTCCGCTCTTGCACTCAAGCTTAACAAGGTCGGCTGAGTTTTCTAACCATGTTAAAACATGCTGAAAGCTAATAATAAAGCGGCTTTTCGCACCCAACCGGGGGCAAATGGCTGCTTTTTTATTTTACAAAAAAGAGGCGCTGAATAATGGAGAAGGGTGTTTTCTACGCATATCTCTCAAGAATGAACTATATTGACCGTTGGGCGCTGATGCGCAACTCGGTTAAAGAAAACCTGTGTGAGCACACGCTGGAGACAGCGTATATTGCTCATGCTCTGGGTTTGATATCCAACAGACGCTGCGGCGGCAGCGTGGATATCGAAAGGCTGGTGCTTGCCGCAATGTATCACGATTGCAGCGAGATTTTGACAGGCGACCTGCCCACACCGGTGAAATACGACAATCCCACGCTGAAAAATGCATACAAAGAGCTGGAGACGATTGCGGAAAACAAACTCATCTCAATGCTGCCCGAGGATATCCGCGAGGATTACCGTCCGCTTTTCGGTGAGCAGGAGGATGTGCAGATATCCAAGCTGCTCCACGCTGCAGATAAGATTTCTGCAGTGATAAAGTGCATCCGTGAGGAAAAGACGGGCAACAGCGAGTTTGCTCCCGCCAAAAAGACGCTGCTCAAAACCATTGCCGAGATGAATTCCCCCGAAGCAGACATTTTTGTGGAGGAGCTTCTCCCTGCATATGAGCTGTCTTTGGATGAGCTCTCTCAACCCTAAAAATAAAATCTGCCGCACAACGGACAAACGGAGGTGTAGTATGAGTTCGATGATCTATTTGGCAGCCGATGTGCCAATGGAAACGGTGAAAAATCCACACTATAAAATGTTTTCTGTCAACGAGGCGCTGGATTTCGGTATAACCGACATCCCCGAATTTATGCTGGAGCCGGATTTTGACAAGGACAAACCGAATGTGATATGCTGGTCCGACATTGAAATGGAGATCGACACGGAAAACGACTACGTCCGCATTGACGATTTTGATGACGATTTGGCTATATTCCCATTTGATGAGGGTCTGTTTTGTCAGCTGTTCACCGAGAAAAAGTACCGTATGCAGCTGGAGTGGGGAAGATATTCCGAAGGTCGTGCAAAGCTTTTGATAGAATACATCAAGCGCTGTCTCGCCACCACCGACGAGGTGGAGATATGGCATCTCTGGCTGGGCGAAGAGAGCTATGTTCTGCCAAAAAAACAGCGGGTATCGGTCTTGGAGCTTGCACCTGAGCACATAGAACGGCTGGAAGAGTTTGCGGTGCACAACGAGCCCTGCAGACAGTATTGTCTGGTGGTAAAACGATAATTTTTGATATATAATAATTGAAAGTCAGCGGTGCAGATATGATCAAACATATAATTTTATGGAAACTCAAGGAAGAACACAACAATATTTCCGTTAAAGAGGGCATAAAGGCAGGTCTTGAGGGACTTGCAGGCAAGATCCCCGGTCTTGTCGAGATCAACGTGCAGATTTGCGGACTGGAATCATCCACCGCAGATGTAATGCTGAATTCGGTGTTTGAGGACGAAGCAGCATTGAAGGGATATTCAAAGCATCCCGAACACCTGTTTGTTGCCGATAATTTTGTGAGACCCTTTACTCAAACCAGACTCTGCCTCGATTTTGAGGTGTGATCTGCTGTGATGGCAGTCCCAATATCTCGAAACCTGAATAAACTGTAAGAGCCGATGGGTGCATACCTGTCGGCTCTTTTTGTTGTACAAAGGCTTTTGTTTGCGGGGGTGAAAATGTATCCTGCTTTTAGCTGCGCCCTCTCGGTCAGCCTACGGCTGACTCTTCCCTTAAGGGAAACCGCCGCGGCTGAGCGGCGGCGAGAGGGCGCAGGGTGGAGTGCAAGCCGGGTTTAATGGGCTGAACTCACCCCCGCAAGAACAAAAGCCTGCCTATATGAAACACCCAAAAGGATGCGGACCAGGCCACCGCCAGCTGAAACAATACGGCACAGAATGTGCTTTTGGCGGAACCCAGCTCCCGACGCATTGCGTTTGTGGCGGCGATGCAGGGGGTATAGAGAAGGGTGAAAACCAAAAACGAGGCGGTGCTGACAGGAGAGAACAACGCGGAAAGTGCCGACAGCAGCTCCTCGTGGGAGGAGGCAGCCAGCAACACGGAAAAGGTGCTGACAACCATCTCCTTTGCGCTGAGCCCAGCTATCAAGGCAGACACAGCCCGCCAGTCTCCGAAGCCGAGAGGCTTGAACAGCGGCGCAATAAAGCTGCCTGCGGCGGCAAGGATGCTGTCGGCAGAGGAGGATACCTGCCGAAAATCAAAACCGAAGTTGAACAAAAACCAGATGATCATGGTTGAGACAAGGATAACGGTGAATGCTTTGCGGAGAAACTCCAGGGCCTTTTGGCGAATGTGGAGCAGCAGCGACTTAAGTGACGGCAGACGGTAGGCGGGGAGTTCCAGCAAAAAAGGCTCGGAGAGCCCGAAAAATGAGGTTTTGCTGAGCAGCTTTATGCAGAAAAGACCGAGGACTATGCCAAAAAGATAGAGCAGCGCCATGGCGAGCACAGCGTGGTGAGGGAAAAATGCCGCCGAAAAAACTGCATAAATGGGCAGTTTGGCGCTGCACGAGATGAATGGCATCAGCATAACGGTGAGCTTGCGGTCGCGGCTGCCGGGAATGGTGCGTGTCGCCATTATTGCAGGCACCGAGCAGCCAAACCCGATGAGCATTGGCACAAGCGAGCGCCCCGAAATGCCAAGCTTAACAAACAGCCTATCCATCACAAAGGCAACACGTGCAATGTAGCCGCTGTCCTCCAAAAGGGAGAGGAAAAAGAACAGCACCGTGATTATGGGGAGGAATGAGATAACGCTGCCAACACCCGTGAGAACACCGTCGGTGATGAGTGAGCGGAGCAGTGGTGCAATGTTTAAACTGCACAGCAAAACATCGGTTTGAGCTATGATGCTTTCCACCAAACCTTCGGCAATGCGGCTGAGCGGCTTGCCGATGACACCGAAAGTCAGCCAAAACACAAGCAGCATTATCCCAAAAAAGATGGGAATTGAGAGAAATTTGTGCAAAAACAGCGAATCCAGTTTTTGAGTCAGCAGCTGTGAGGGAGCAAGCTGCGTTTTAAAAACGCAGCGGGTGCAGATTTGTCCGATAATGGAGTAGCGCATATCCGCCAGCGCAGCGTAAATATCGGTGCCAAGGGCGGTCTCTGCACCGCGGCGGATCAAATCTATGTGTGCGGCTGTTTTTGCGGAAAGCTGTGGAATGGCAGAACTGCCATCCTCGAGCAGCTTTACGGCAGCATATCCGGTGGGTAACTTTTTTGGAAGCTGCTGCTTCGAAAGGGAAGCGGAAATCCGCTGCAAAGCCTCTCCGATTAGGGGAGCGGTTAATTCGGGGCATTTTGGGATGGTTTTGTGTTTTGCGGCAGATTCGGCTGCAGATATAAGCTCTGTTAATCCTCGGTTTTGGGAGGCAGAAATGGGAACGACCGGCAAACCCAGTTCCGAGCTCAGCGATGCGGCATCAATGTGTCCGCCGGATTTTTCCAGCTCATCCATC
>JAFSHJ010000267.1 GCA_017440425.1 Oscillospiraceae bacterium
AATGAGCAACGTGACAATGGCAGAGGGTGTTGCGCTCTGCCGCGCCGTTGAAGAGACGGGCATGACCTACGCTCTGTTTGAAAATTACCCCAACTTTGTGCAGAACCTTGAGATGAAAAAGCTTTACAGCAGCGGCGAGCTGGGTCACATCGTCTACGGCGAGGGTGAATATGCCCATCCGATCAGAGGAAGGCTGCAGAATATGCTGGCTCCCGGTGAAAAACATTGGAGAAACCGTATGCCACGTGCGTATTACGTAACTCACACCGTTGCACCGCTGATGTTTATAACCGATTCAATGCCCACAAGAGTAACGGCTATGACCGCCTTCCAGCCGGAATCCACAAAGGGCACAGCCAGCCTTGTTGCCGATGCGGCAAATATAATCCTTTGCGAGACCGATACCAATGCGATCTTCCGCATGACCAGCTGGGGCGGATATTTCCCGCTGAGAAACCACTTCAGGATCTGCTGCACCGAGGGCGGCGCGGATACCGAGCAGTTCACCGGCAAAATGCAGGTGGTCTATAATCCCGAATGCATCCCCGAGGGAAGAAGCGAGAAAAACGAATACACCGCAGAGTGGCCTGACAACGAGCAGGGCAGAATTGCCGCAGGCAAAATAGGCAACGGCGGTGCGGATTTCTTCACCGTCTACGATTTTGTCAAGAATCTGGAGGAGGGCACCGAGCCCTATTGGAATGTTTACCGTGCCACAGCCACGGCATCCGTGGGAATTTTGGCATGGCGAAGCATACTTGAGGGAAAAACCTACGATATCCCCGATTTCCGCAAGGAAGAGGATAGGATCAAATACGAAAACGACGATCTCACACCCTTCCCCGATGAAGACGGCAACACCACACTTCCCTCTGCATCCCGACCCTACACTCCATCGGCGGAGGATATCGACACAGCAAAGAAACAGTGGATCGAAATGGGCTACAACGTTTAATAAGCTGCAGAAGAACAAACAGGTTCGTTTTACAACGTGCCGTTTACATCTTTTGAATTTTTCAATCCAAGGAACTGTATGCTGTCGTCGTTGCATCCGATGGTTGGGCGACCCATTCCACCATCCTGACCACTCCCGGATACTGCATATGGCTGAAGTATATAATTACGGTTTCCGGCGGAACAATGTGTGTCTGCGACCGTCCCTTTGATGTTGCGGAGGTTGAGGTTTTGAGCAAGATCGCTGAAGTCCCGTTCTCTGTTATAGACGGGGTGGCGTGACGATTACTCGGGAAAGGTGCCGGGCTGCGCTCATTAAACTTACACCGCAATAATAACCGATAATATTCACCTTATCTTTTTAGCCGCGGCAGTATCCTCTGCCGCGGCTAAAAATCAAATAGTGACTATTTTGCATGCAGAAGTGGAACAATTCCATTGTGTTATCGCAATGAATTGTATATAATACAAGCAGCAAGAGTTGCATTTGAGCAACTACGGAGGTGTTTTTATGAGCAAAATACGTTTTGGTGTGTTTGGTCTCGGAAGAGGTTCTTATCTTGTCGAGAACATTTTCTTCGCCGGGGCAGAGGTTGTTGCACTTTGCGATTACCGTACTGCAGCAATAGCACTCTGCAAAAAAGAACGTCCTGTTACAAAAGATGCGGCTGAATATACCGACTTTGAAGAATTTATCAAGCACGATATGGATGCGGTTTTGCTTTGCAACTATTTCTGTGAGCACGCAGAATATGCCGTAAAGTGCCTTAAAGCAGGCAAGCACGTTCTCAGCGAGACATTGAGCAACGTGACCATGGCCGAAGGTGTTGCGCTCTGCCGTGCAGTGGAAGAAACGGGCAAAACCTACGGTCTGTTTGAAAACTATCCCTATTTTGTAACCAACCTTGAGATGAAACGTCTTTATGAGGGAGGCACTCTGGGAAGTCTCGTTTATGCAGAGGGTGAATATATCCATCCCATCGGCGGCAAATCCATGAACGGACTTGCTCCCGGTGAGCGCCACTGGAGAAACTGGACACCGCGTACATACTATTCCACCCATGCACTTGCACCGCTCATGCAGATGACGGGCGCAATGCCCACAAAGGTAACTGCAATGGCAGCATTCCATCCGGAAATCACAAAAGGCACGGCAATGAGAATGGGCGATGCCGCAGCTACAATACTCTGTCAGACAGACACCAATGCGGTTTTCCGTGCAATTGGCTGGGGTGAATTCTTCCCTCACGGCAGCAGCTACCGTCTGTGCGGAACAAAAGGCGGTGTTGAGACGGACAGATTCACCGGAAATATTCGCCTTTATTATCATCCCAACCACGTTCCCGAAGGACTGGAGGAAAGAAACGACTATAAAGCAGAATGGCCCGATGAAGAGACGGGAAAGATCGCCGCAACTGCAGGTCACGGCGGCGGAGATTTCCTCAGCATCTATGATTTCGTCAAATATATTGAAAAGGGAGAAGAGCCTTTCTGGAACGTTTACCGTGCAACCGCTGCAGCTTCCGTTGCAATTCTTGCATGGCGCAGCATCATCAGCGGCGGACTTACCTACGATATCCCGGATTTCCGCAAGGAAGAGGACAAGCTGAAATATGAAAACGACACGGCATCTCCTTTCCCTGATGAAAACTATCACGTTGATATTCCGTGTTCCTCTCAGCCCCACGAGCCAAGCGAAGAAGATCTGGCTCAGGCAAGAGAAGACTGGAAAAATAGAGATTTCCTGCTCAGATAAACAAAGGGGGTAATTATTGTGAAAAAAATTCGTTTTGGAATCTTCGGTCTCGGCAGAGGCGGATATCTTGTGGATAACATCTTCAATGCCGGTGCAGATGTGGTTGCTATCTGCGATAAACGTCCTGCAGCAATAGCCACCTGCAAAAAAGATCATCCTCTATGTAAAAATGCGGCTGAATATACCGATTTTGAAGAATTTATCAAACACGATATGGACGCTGTGCTGCTCTGCAACTATTTTTGCGATCACGCAGAATATGCCATCAAGTGCCTTAAAGCGGGTAAGCACGTGTTGAGCGAGACAATGAGCAACGTGACAATGGCGGAGGGCGTTGCGCTCTGTCGCGCCGTTGAAGAGACGGGCATGACCTATGCTCTCTTTGAAAACTATCCCTATTTCGTCTCCAACCTTGAGATGAAACGCCTCTATCAGAGCGGTGAGCTGGGCGAGCTTGTCTATGCCGAGGGCGAATATGTGCATCCTATGGATCCCAAATCCGCAAACGGCATTGCTCCGGGCAAACGCCATTGGAGAAACTGGATACCCCGTTCCTATTATATAACCCACGCACTTGCTCCCCTTATGAGTATGACAGATGCTCTTCCCACAAGAGTGTCCTCAATGGCATCCTTCCATCCCTGTGTAAAAGAGGGAACAGCCTGTCAGGTAGGCGATGCTGCTGCGATCATCCTCTGCCAAACAGATATCGATGCCGTTTTCCGCATTATGGGCTGCGCCTGGTTCTTCCCCCACGGCAACTACTATCGTCTGGGCGGCACCAAGGGCGGTGTGGAAAACGACCGCATCACCGGCAACGTACGTCTTTTCTATCATCCCCAGTATTGCCCCGAAGGCAAGGAGAACATAAACGACTACAAGGCAGAGTGACCGGATGCAGAGCTTGGCAAGTTTGCGGATAAAGCAGGTCACGGTGGCGGCGACTTCCTCGGCATCTACGATTTTGTAAAGGACCTTGAAGAGGGAAGAGAGCCCTATTGGAACGTCTACCGTGCAACCGCAGCGGCTTCCGTCGGCATTTTGGCATGGAGAAGCATTCTCAACGGCAATGCGGCATACGATATCCCCGATTTCCGCAAGGAAGAGGAAAAAGTCAAATACGAAAACGACACAGCTTCCCCCTTCCCCGATGAAAACTACAACACAGATATTCCCTGCTCCTCCAGACCCCACACTCCCACAGCAGAAGACCTTGCGGCAGCAGAAGAGGTTTGGAAAAACCTCGACTATCTCTATAACTAAAAGCTGATTTAAAGCTCCCCGTTTGTTTAAGCGGGGAGCTTTGTTGTGTGAGAGCGCCTTTTGTATCACTTTTTCACCCCACATAATATAATATATTACCGGGATTTTTTGTTTTTTTGCTTTTTAAAAAGCTCCCACAAGCCAACAACTCCCAAAAGAATGCCGAAAATGCGGCGCAGCAGATCGTTCCCTATAAATTCGGCAAGCTTCAGCCCGAGAAAAGCTCCTGCCAAACCGAATGGCACGGCAAACAAAACGGCGCGGCGGTCTATCAGTCCGTTTTTGAAGTGTATCACTATGGCGGTGAATGCAATGGGGATGAAAAACAGCAGATTTATCCCCTGTGCCTGCAGCTGCGGAAGAGAAGCAAAAAGGGTGAGATACAGCAGCAGGACAGCTCCGCCGCCGATGCCCAGCGCACCCGCCGCACCTGCCAAAAAAGAGACTGCAAAGGCAAGTAAAAATTCAGTAGGCATAACGGCTCCGTAACGTATATCAGATGTGATTATTTTGTCAAAAAAAACGCAGAATATGCCATGGAATTCTACACCAAAACGGGAGAATAATATTGACCGAAAAGGCATTTTGTGATAAAGTTATTATAGAGTAGTTTTGGTCGCTTTGTTTTGAATTTTGTTTGCTATGAACGATAGAAAGATTACGGGAAAAACA
>JAFSHJ010000268.1 GCA_017440425.1 Oscillospiraceae bacterium
GAAAAATATGAAGATATACGAGCAGGTGCAGACACCGCCGCTGTCTCCGCCGTCAATACTGTTTCCCATTGTGTGGACGGTGCTCTATATTTTAATGGGTGTCAGTTCTGCAATCATATGGAGAAACCGCCAAAGAGATGAACCTGCAGCAGACAAAGGTCTGCTCATCTATGCCATAAGTCTGTTTTTTAATTTTGTGTGGAGCATACTGTTCTTCAATTTCCGTCTGTTTCTCTTTTCCTTTGTTTGGCTCATTGTGCTTTTGGGGCAGATAATCGGCACCATCGTTTATTACAAAAAAGTCTCCCTCACAGCGGCATATCTGCAAATTCCCTATGCCTTGTGGGTCACATTTGCGGGATATCTCAACGCAGGGATATGGATATTGAATAAGTGACAAAACTTTAAGTGTCAGTAAAAAGTTAACCCGACCTATACACATAGGTCGGGTTTTACAACAATATGCCAATTTGAAAAAATGCTATTCTGTGTAAAATGAAATATCGGAAAGTAAACGGGTGTCAGTCAAATATGCCACGGATAGTGTGGTAATCAATAAAAATATTATACCGTTCGGGTTTGAATAATAAAACACACCAGTTTGGGTCATCCGGTCCGGTGAAGGAATCACCCAGTTCATCATACCACATTTGTTTTTTTATTTCGTTGTCGGTTACTACTTTTGTGCAGCCTGTTAGAGAAATTCCGCTAAAACTGGCTTCGTCAAAAAAGTATATGCATGTGCGAGGGTTTCTTGTAATGCGATTGGGTTTGTTCCAGCCGGATCCGGTGCAAAATGAAATCCAGTTAAAGCCATCGGCTTTTGATGCAGTAATCATAGAAGAGGAGGGATACCCTTCTTCATCTATGACAGACATTACCCAATCAATACAGTGATTACGTTCCCAGTCATTCCTTGAATGCGCTGTGCTGTTATTAACAATTTCTTCGGCTTTTTTCAATAAATTGTAGTCAGCAGCTGTAGCAATTCTATCAGGCACATCAGCACATCCTTTTTTATGTTCTGTATCTGTTGTATTTGGAGTGGTTGGAATAATGTGTTAGGCGCTTTTTGCGGTATCTGTAGATGTTTATTGCCCTCACAACAAACAAACCGATAATTAAAAATGCCAGCACGGATGCAATTATCAGGAAAACTCTTGCTGCCTTGGGAAGGGGTTCTTTTTCGGTCACGGGACGGATAGCGGCGGCATATTTGCCGGAAAAATCGCTTTCAACACGGTTATAGCTGTAGTCGAGAGGATGGGTGCCGAGATCGGTGTGCATATATTTTGAGATGTTTCCGTCGGTGAGGGTGAGTGTAACGGTGGGGAGATCCTCCTCCACGCTTTCAAGAGTGGGATAGAACTCGGGTGCGGAATACTTTGCATCGATGTTGCTGTTAAATGCGGCCTGATGCAGCAGCAGCTGTGTGTTGAATCCGCCGTCGGAGGTTATCTCACCGGTGGTGATGGAGTTTTCCACAATGGGAACCACCAGCTCGGACATATCGCCAATGCTGACGGTGGTGTAGGAGAAGTTGTCGAAGCAATAGTCAAACAGCGCCGTGGTGTCCTCATATTTGTCATAGGCCGCAAGGCTCTTCATAACAACGCAGATGAGCTCCACGTCTCCGCGTTTTGCAACGGTCACGCAGGTGCATTTTGCTGCGTTGGTCCAACCAAGCTTACCGCCGCTTGCTCCCTCGTAGTAATAGATGGAGCGTGCGATCATATAGTGCTGGGTACCGATGTTGCGGGTAACTTCATTTTTGTTGGTGGGTTTGATAGTGTAGGTTATGGCGCCGAAAACATCTCTGAAACCTTTAACACCAAGGGCATATCTGGTTATCATTGCCATATCGTAGGCGGTGGTGACGTGTTCGTCGTTGGGAAGACCCGACGGATTGACAAAGTTGGAGTTGAGAGCACCAACTTCCTTGGCCTTTTGGTTCATTATTGCGCCAAAATCAGCAAGACCGCTTTTGCCAAGCTTAACGGCAACGTGTTCACCAAGACCGTTGGCGGCATCGTTGGCAGAGGGGAGGATAGCGGCATAAGCCAGGTCTTTTATGCTTATCTCTTCATCCGGCTGCAGCGCAATGTGTGCGGAGTTGGCAGGCAGACGCACAGCCTCGTTTGTCATTGTATGTTTTTCGGAGAGAGAGCAGTTTTCAAGTGCAAGAGCAACGGTAAGTATTTTGGTGATACTTGCGGGATAAAGCTGTGTGTGCATATTCTTTTCAACAAGCACCTGACCGGTTTTCGCATCCATCACCACAAAGGCTTCGGAGCGGATATTCTGGGGAACGGTGGGATAAAGTATCTCTTCAACATCGCTTTCGGAGGATTCTTCTCCGCCGCTCTCAACGGATGAACTTTCGGAGAGGGAGGCAGAGCCCTCTGTTGTGTCTGCAAAAGCAGAAGCAGAAAAGCAGAAAAGCAAAACTATTGCGATAATAAGTGAAACAAACTGCTTGAAATTTCGCATTTTAAAGTTCCTTTTAGAGAATTTTTTATATATCGCCGGTGAAATGGGCGGGAATTACGATTTTGCGCTCGGGAGTTTTGCCTGCCAATGCCTTGAAGAGAGAATCTACCGCAATTGAGCAGAGATCGGCAAAGCGGTTGTCAATGCTGAGCAACGGGGGGGTTGTGCATTGTGCAAGAATGGATGCATCAAAGCCGAGGATGGGAATGTTGCGGCCGCCAAGAGCATGGTGTACACCAACTGAGATAAGGTCGTCGCTTGTGAGTACGGCGTCAAATTCAGCGCCTTCTTCCAAAAGACGGGTGACAGCCTCTTTTACACCGGGAAGTGTGCGTTCCACAAACAGAGAGGTGAGGGAAGAATCGGTCTCTTTGACAGCTTCGGTAATGCCTTCCAGTTTTTGGGTTCCGCTGTATGTCAGTGCATCGTAGAGATAGAGAAATTTGCGGCAGCCTTTTGCGGCAAATTTTTTAACGGCATCGTAAATAGCGCCTTTTTCGTCGCAGACAGCACAGTAGACGTTGGGAATGTCGATGTAGCCGTTTATGTTTGCAATTGGAACAACGGAAGCCGCCGATTCTATGTGAGAGTTATCGTCTGTTTCGCTGAAGATGGAGCC
>JAFSHJ010000269.1 GCA_017440425.1 Oscillospiraceae bacterium
AGCTCTTTTGCAGCCTGCGCTACATCCGAAAGTTTTGTGGAGCATCTCACCGCCGTCAACGATGACTTCTTTGTTGCCTGTCTCGACCTCGGTCACGCAGAGATGCGCGGCTCGGGTTCGGGTGCCGTAAATATGATAAAGGCGCTGGGCAAACATCTGCAGGCACTCCACATTCATGATAACGACAGATGGCACGATTCCCACCAGATACCGTTCTCTATGGATATGGACTTTGAGAGCATTATCAAAGCGCTGAAAGAAGTCGGATACAGCGGCGAATTCACGCTGGAAGCAAACCAATACCTGAATGCATACACAGCCGAAAATATCTTTGACGGTATTAAAAAAATGGCAGACAGTGCAAGAAAGCTTGCGGATATGTTTGAAGCGGAATAATTTGATTGACAGCATCGAAATTGGTTTTCGATGCTGTTGTTTTTGTGAAATTCTCGGAATGCGAGAGGAATTCCGGGTTTGTTGGGTGGCTTTTTTACTGTCGCAATGTTAGAATTGGACTGCAAACACAGAACGGAGGTATTGGCAATGGAAAAGAAAACTATTGGAAGTTTTATAGCAGCTCTGCGAAAAGCAAACGGGATGACGCAGAAAGAACTGGCAGATAAACTGAATGTTTCGGATAAAAGTGTCAGCCGCTGGGAGAGGGACGACGGTGCGCCCGATCTTTCGGTCATACCCGTGATCGCAGAGATATTCGGTGTCAGCTGTGACGAGCTTCTTCGGGGCGAGCGAAAAACCGCATCGTCTGTCAGCGAAGAAGGTGCCGAAACAAGCGTCAAAGCAGAAAAACAGCGTAAACACCTGCTCAGATCGGGATACTCAAAATATAAGACACGCACAATATTGGCGGCGGGTGTGGCATTGGCTGGACTTATTGCCGCAATGATATGCAATTTCGGCTTTTTGCGGGCATATATCGGGTTCTTCGTGGGTCTGGTATTCTATCTCACAGCGGGGATCATGCAGGTGATCTTTGCAAACAATGCGTTGATGTCGGTTGCGGAAGCGGAGACTGAGGACGAGGATATCGGCAGATTCAGGTGGTCGGTGATGCAGCTTGCAGAGAAAGCTGTCGGGGTAGCCGCTGTAATTTTTGCCGCCACCCTGCCGCTGGTCATCTATCCCTTTGACACATATATGGGGCTTGATGCGGTAAGCTGGCTGGCTTACGGAGCAATTTTCGGAGCTGCGGCGTTGTTGTGCGTGAGCGTTGCACACTACATTGTGAACGGTAAACTGCTTAAAAAGGGCGGTTTCACGCTGCCGCAAAAGATGGCGGCGGTGTATTTAAGCAACCGAAAGCTGAAAAAACGCTGTTTCATTGTCATGGCAGTTGTTTTGGGTGTAACTTTTTCGGCGCATGCGGTTATAACCGTACAATATCCGCCCCAAAAGCTGATGGACGGCATTGAGTTTAAGGATTACGAGAGCTTTGTGGCATATATGGAGCAGGACGTGCCATATATCCAACACAACGAAGACGGCTCATTCTCGGTGGTTTTGCCCATTGAAGGAGTAGAGAGCGAAGAGAAATATTATGACGAATTCGGCAACGAGATAAGTGAATTTGTCCGGAGCAATGGTGATGGCTCATTCTCGGTGGTTTTGCCCGTTGAGGGAGAAGAGAGCGGAAC
>JAFSHJ010000270.1 GCA_017440425.1 Oscillospiraceae bacterium
CGCGAGGAAACAAACCTTTCCGATCTCCGCAAGAAAGATACCGGGTTCCGTGCCCCGGAGCAGGGAGAGAGCCCGTCGGAAAAGAGGCGCCCGCATAAAAAAGACTGGTCAATGGCTGATTCTCTGCTTTTTGTTTATATTAAACATTTCAAATAGATGGATATTTGGTTTCCTTTAGCATTTGTAAAAACAAGTCCGCTTGTTTCAAAGCCAAGAGAACAATGTAACGCTATACTTGCATCATTATTGGTTCTAATCTGTTGCGAAACTATTTTGAATCCCTTTTCTTTTGCCATTTGACAAGCACATATCATGGCTTCTTTGGCAAAGCCTTTTCTTCGGTACTCGCAAAAGACCTCCGGTCCAATGGAGACAACTTCTGATGAATGCTGATATAACGAAACAGTGCCCACAATTTTTTCGTTAGATACAATAGCATACATCTCAAAATATTTGCCGTTGAATTGTTTTCTATCCCAATCACAAATAAGAGCTTCTACCTGTTCTGTGGTTAAATTCGGAAATTCGTATTTTTGCAATTCCGAAGCATCTTCTTTTTTAAAATTCCTCAAAACTATCATTATATTCCCTTTTGTTTTATCGTCAGTTTCGCCTTTGTATTACAAAGGTACAGGGCAAAGTCCATATCTCACTAAAGATGCATGAGCCTTTGGTTAATTCCATTATAATACAAATTGGCAGAGAGAATAATCTCTCTGCCGGAATTTGTAAACATCCTTATGAGAACCGGTTGAAACCGGTCCTATTCTTTGGGTTCATTACTCTTCGATGATGTCAGCAATGTCAGCTTCGTCGATGCACTCGGTGCACTCGCAGCAGCAAGCGTCGTCCAGCTCATCCAGATCGTCCAGTTCATCCAACTCGTCAAAACCGTCGAAATCGTTGCAGAGCTCGCAATCCTTGCGGGATTTAATGTAGGCAGCAACAGCAACAGCAGCGCCGGCAACAGCGACAACAAGAGCTATGATAGCAATGATGGTACTACTTTTCATGATTTATTACCTCCGTTTTTAAATTACAAAGTGATTACCGGATACCTTTGATATTATCCGCATTGTTGGCAGATAATATACCTTTTACATATATTCAGTATAATATAAATCACCATAAAAAACAACTGTTTTTTTGAAAAATTCAAATTTATTTTCTGCTTATCATAAAAACTCAGCGGCTGCATAAAACAGCCGCTGAGAAAAGATCTGTCGGATGGTGCGCTTTATTTCACAATGAGAGATTTACCGTCCATAACGGAGGGCTGCTCAATGCCGAGGATATCCAGCATGGTGGGGCAGATGTCAGCCAGACGGCCGCCCTCGCGCAGCTTGCAGTCATGACCCACAACCACAAAGGGAACGGGGTTGGTGGAGTGCGGGGTGAAGGGCTCGCCCTTTTCGTCATACATCTGGTCGGCATTGCCGTGGTCAGCGGTAATGACGGTCACGCCGCCCTTGGAGGCAACCATGTCAACGATCTTGCCAACGCAGGTGTCCACAGCTTCCACAGCAGCAACAGCAGCATCAAAAATGCCGGTGTGACCAACCATATCGCAGTTGGCATAGTTGAGGATGACAACATCGTAAGCATCTGCACGGAGCTGCTCCAGAAGCTTATCGGTTACTTCATAAGCGCTCATCTCGGGCTTCAGGTCGTAGGTGGCAAC
>JAFSHJ010000271.1 GCA_017440425.1 Oscillospiraceae bacterium
AATCGGTTCACCGCTTTTGTTGTCGATTAAAATATTCACGTCATCACCTCTGTTAAAACTGTATATCTGTATTATACACAGTTAGGAAGCTTTTGTCAATAGATTTTGCAAAACAAGCACAAAAAATCCCTCGCTCCTTTCGGAACGAGGGATAATGTTGTTTTTGTAATGCTCGTATTTCTTAATTATCAGAAACTGTCCTTAAGGGTACGAAGCATTGCAACTCTCTTTTTTTGTCATTGTTCGAATATGGAGCATTCATTTTTAAGCTTTTTGCGCTTGTTAAAAAGCTTGACAGAGCCAAAAGCAGCCACAGCAGCCACGGTATAACTGAGAATGCCAACAAGGTTTAAAGGGCTTTGATAGGAGATAAAGAGAAATGTGTTGTAAATTCCGAGATAGAGGTTGAGTGCGCCAAGAATCATAATAAAGGAAAGAATGCGGTTGAGATGTTTGATTTTGGATTCGGTGTCGGAATAGAGTTCAAACTCGCCGTCAGCGCGTTTTTTGCGGAGATAGACCCAGCGCATATAGCTGCCGACGTGTTCTGCGCCGGTATCCTCCAAAAAGGAGATATACTGCACCGATTCGGGGTGGTTGACGGTCTTCTCAAGAAACTCCAGCTTGATGCCGTATTCGCCGGGGAGACATTGCTCAAATTCATATTTGCAATAGCCCACACTTACAAGGCAAAGACCCTTTGCCGCCAGCTCGTTCAGCCATTTTTCCTCTTTTTCAAAATCCCATGCCCAAAACCATTTGCGTATAGTCTTTCTCATTTCGTTCCCTCCATAATATTTTTGCCGTTGTTCAAAAGTTCACTAAGCCGTGCAATTTCGTCGGTAACGGCCTGCTTGCCAAGTTCTGTTATAAGATATTCCTTTTTGTTGCGGCTGTCGCCGGTTTCTGCCAGTGCTGTTATCCAGCCTTTTTCCAGCAGGGTGGAGATGGCGCCGTAGAGCGTTCCCGCCGCAAGCTTCACTCTGCCGTTGGAAAGTGCCTCCACATTCTGCATTATGCCGTAGCCGTGCAGCGGCTGCATGAGTGAGAGCAAAATGTAAAATACCGCCTCTGTTAGTGCCGGGTTGGACATCGTGATCCCTCCATTATCGTTAACCGTTATATCGTCAGCCGATATATTATGGTTATATTATATCGTCTGCCGATATATTTGTCAATAGTTTTTGCAAAAAAAATCTCCCTCCCGTTTAAGGAGAGAGATTTTGCGGTAATGCACGTTAAAATTTGACAAGATCTTTGATATTTACGGGCAGGCCGGTTGCAATGGAGCGGTTTGCAGCAATACCGGTGAGAATGCTCATGGCGCCGTCCTCGTGGGAAGCAGCTCTGTTGAGGGGATCTTTCGGGGGATTGCCGAAGATATCCTCAAGCAAAACGGGGTCGCCGCCGCCGTGGCCGCCGTCTGTTGCGTCAATGTCCACGGCATAGGGATCGCCGAACATGGGGGTGACCAGCAGCTGATGGAATTCGGCAGCGCCCTCTGCATCCTTGTTTCCGCCTGCGTTGACGTAAACCTTTTCGGATACGGTGAGCTCCAGTCTGCCCTTGGTGCCGGTGAAGGCAACACGGAAGCCCTCGGTGGGGGAGAAAGCGTTGAGAGAATAGGACATAATTGCGCCGCTCTCATATTTGACCAGCACGTTCATAACGTCCTCAATGCTTATGCCGTCGCCGAATACGCTCTGGTCACGGAGATAGCCGTCATCTTTTTCGGCGTTGAGGTAAAGTCCTTCAAGACCTGCATTGCCCTCCATGGTGAATGCAAAAGGATCTCCCTTGGCATTTTCGGAGCCGTGAGTTCTGTAGTAGAATTTGTTTATGCCGCGGTTTTCGGCGTTCTCTCTGCCATAGAACATGAGGTCACCGAAGGAGAAAACCTGCTTGGGAGAGGTGCCGAGCCAGAAATTCACCAAATCGAAGTGGTGGGTTGCTTTGTGCACCAAAAGACCGCCGCTGTTTCTCTTGTCACGGTGCCATCTTCTGAAATAGTCCGCGCCGTGGGTGGTGTTGAGCAGCCACTCAAAATGCACCTGCTTAACGTCGCCGATGGTGTCGTTCATAATAAGCTCACGCACCTTGGAGTTGTAGGGAGCGTATCTGTAGTTGAAGCAGACACGAAGATGCTTGCCGGTGCGCTTTACAGTGTCAAGAATAGCCTGACATTTTTCGTCGTTCATTGTCATGGGCTTTTCGGTTATAACGTCGCAGCCCATCTCCATAGCTTTGATGATGTATTTGTGGTGAGTTCTGTCAATGGAGGTGACTATTACATAATCGGGCTTCTGCTCGTCGATCATCTTTTCGAACTCGTCTGCCATATAAAGGGTAATGCCTTCGTAATCATATGTTTTTTTAAGTCTGTTCACTGCATATTCCATACGTGTGCGGTTGATATCGCAAAAAGCGGTGAGCTCGCAGGTGTCGGAATATTTTTCGGCAATGGCATCGTAGTAAAATCTTGCACGTCCGCCTATGCCGACCTGAACGTATCTTTTTTTATCCATAAAAACGCCTCCTTCGTTGTTATTACTATGTTAGCACAGATTTTGTTTGCTATCTACACATATCTTGCCGAGATAGGGTGATTTTTTACATTTCTTGTTCTTTTGTCTTGATTTTTATATATCTGTGCTATACAATAAAATTGTAGGAGGTGATGAAAATGAGTGTGCAGGGTGATAACACCGATAAAAAGATAAAGTTTGCAGCAACCTTCGGCGACGAGATCAATATGGGACGGGAGTTTGTTGCTTCTCCCAAAAATATGCAGACATATCATTATCACGATGGGTGTGAGATATATTATCTCTATTCCGGCGACAGATATTATTTTATAAAAGACAGGACCTACCACATAAAAAGCGGCGAGTTTGTGCTGATAAAACCCTACGATATTCATGCAACGGCAAACTTTGAAAAACACAGCTACGACAGAATGCTGCTCAACTTTAAAACAAATTATCCGATGAATTTGTCGGATGGTACGGAAAATGCGGATCCGCTGGAATTTTTCAATAAGGATATCCGCACAATATCGCTGGAACCGGCTGACAGAGAGTTTGCCGAGATGTTGTTGGGAAGGATGTTTGATGCCTACCGTTCCGATTCACCTACCAAAAAGGCGTATCTCCGTGTGGGACTGACACAGCTGCTGTTGTTTTTGAGAGAGCGCGGCATATATTCCGATGAGGAATCGGAATATATAAACAGCACCCACAAGATGGTGTCGGAGATAACTGCCTACATCAACAAAAATTATTATGAGGATATAACCCTTGCATCCATTTCAGGGAGATTTTATATAAGCTCCTGGTATTTTTCCAAAACCTTTAAGAAAACAACGGGCACGTCGTTTACGGAATATCTGAACAACGTCCGAGTAAAAGAGGCGAGAAAACTGCTGGATAAAAGCGATATGAGTATAGCAGATGTGTCGGAGGCGGTGGGTTTCAACAGCAACACGCACTTTGACCGTGTGTTTAAGAATGTAACTGGAAAATCCCCAATGGCATATAAAAAAGCAACAAAATAACAGGACCACGGCGGAGAGCCTCCGCAGGCACTTTCGTTTTGACTGCGGAGCATCACGGGATTCCAAAGGGACGAGTCCCTTTGGCTCTGGCCGAGTAGGTCCCGTCCTCCGCAGAGGACGGAATCCTTCATTTGAGCGAAGCTCAACATGAAAATAATAAAAAAACGCTATGCGAAGCATGGCGTTCTAAAACTAACCGTTTAAAAAGCACTTCCCGCGGAGGGAGGTGCATTTTTGTTTTGTCTTGCACAAATCACGGGATTCTTAAGGGACTAGTCCCTTAAGCGCGGGCCGCGCAGGCCAATCACTTGAGCGAAGCTCAACATAAACATA
>JAFSHJ010000027.1 GCA_017440425.1 Oscillospiraceae bacterium
CCTTCGCTTTCAGGGACAATTCCGTGTTACGCAGATGATGATTTGACATGACCGTGTAATCACGTGTCTTGTCTATGCGGAATACTGCCATTTCCGTACCTCCTTCCTGTAAAATTGAAAAGTGTTGTTTTTCGGTGTTTTTGCCGTCTGTATCCCTCCGTTATCCTTCGCAAAGGAAAACACCCACGCCCATCACGGAACGCAAGGCACAGAGGAACAAACAGCGGTTTTTCCACCCTAATTCATACATTTTTTCAAAGGCACAAGGAAAACAGGGCATAAAAAAACGCCATAGGATTTTTCACCTACGGCGTAAGAACAGGAAAAGGACGCTGATATTTGCGTATCAGCGCCCTTAATGCCTGTCAGTATTTGATTTTTTCGACTCCGCACCGTGTTTGTACCTTGAAAAACATTGATATTACTGACTTTTTCAATGTTTTCTTATTTGGTACTACCTAAAGACAGCTTCTTTTTCGTTATATAATGCAGGTTTTATTCAGCGGAGGGTCCAATAAACTTATATCGAAATACACAGGCTTTTTCTCCGTTGGTATCGTGCGGAGAAGAGATAATTTCTATCAGCTTCAGTTTTGATTCCAGCATAATTTCGTAGTGGAATTTGAAATGACCTCCACAGCAGTAACAGTATTCGCGAGGTAGAGGGGTGTTGTGCTGGATTTTACC
Source organism: Oscillospiraceae bacterium (assembly GCA_017440425.1). Taxonomy (GTDB): domain Bacteria; phylum Bacillota; class Clostridia; order Oscillospirales; family Ruminococcaceae; genus SIG526. The sequence continues at coordinate 688 of JAFSHJ010000027.1, forward strand.
TACTGTTGGACAAGCGCACTCGAATTTCTCTCCGGGGTGATAGGAAACAGCATGAACTACAAGGTGATTATCTTCGTCAAGTTCAGCTTTTCCCATATTCATATAAGGGCGGGAGCTTATAAGTTTTAGTCTCTCGGCAATGCTAAGGTCTGCGTGGATTCTTGCAAACTCTTTTGAGGTTTTAAGGCGAAAACCACTTTTGCAGCAAGCATTAGATTCAAAGATATCTTGTACTGTTTCGGGTGATAGTTTTTCGTTCATTACATTCAAAGCTTGACAAAAAAAGGTGTATTTAATCTTCTTGTTTGTTTTAGAGTTAAGCTGTCCAAAACCGCAATACATTTCGTCGATTATTGCGGGAGATACATTAAATTCATCAAGCGTTTTTCGGAATTTTTCGGGTGAAGGCATCTGTTTTTCTCCTATAATATGTGTGAGCAATGAATAATTTATACTGCTTTTTATTTAGATGTTATCTCCGCTCTGCCGCCCTGGGGAATGTTCAGCTTGCAGACACCCACGGGAATTTCGGCTGCGGCAACCTCTTCGCCGAGAGCATTGCGGATGACCGCAGCGGCAGGCGAGTCGTAGGCATTTTCAAGATAAAAGACGTCGCTTGCGGTGGCATTGAACAGATCGGTCTGTTTGCCGTCAAAGAGATAGGCATTTTTGGTGTAGGAAACGGCGATGCACTTGTCGTCGCTCTCGCAGGAGACGAGGGAGTAGAGACAGTCGGGGTCGTATGCCTTGAAGTGTCCGTGGAGGATGACGCCGCGGTTGTCGTACCAATATTTGATGTGGCGCTTCAGCAGGGTCAGGTGCTCCTCGGAGCTCTCCTGCAGCAGCACGGATATCTGCGGCACGCCGAACATTATGTTAAGCAGCATTTTGGAGACGTTTTCGGGGGTCTCGTCCTTTGCCCAAACCAGCATATCTGCGTGGACGGCGAGGTCGTGGTTCAACAGTCGCAGGTCGGTTATGCCGATGCGGTTGGTCAGCGATTCAAAGGGACAGTCGCCCACACGGAGCATATTGCAATCCCTCACAATGGCGGGACCAACGTAATCCTGACGGAATTCGATCATGAAATCCTCTTTTTGAGAGGTGAGTTGCTCACGGATGTCACGGAGGAGCTTTGTCACGCCCTCCTCCACCTTTTCGCAGTCTCTGCCGTCGGCGTGGAGGGTGACCTCGGTGTAATCGGAGCGCTTTTTAAAGGAATCGATGAAGTCCAGCTTCAGTCCGTCCAGATTGCACTCGGTGACAAGCTTAACGTAGGCATCGACGACGTATTTCCTCGTTTCGGGATATCTGGGGTCGATGATGCCTGCCTGGAAACCGGGGCTGTTGAACAGCAGTTTGTCGGAGAGGCACTTGTAGTCCTCGGTGTTGTAGCCCACAAAGGGAACGGGGAACCACATAGCCACCTTGATGCCGATCTGATGGCATTGCTCCACAAAGCCTGCAAAATCGGGGAATTTGCTGGTGGCAACCTGCCAGTTTCCGCAGTTTATGTAGTCACCGGTGCCGTTTCCGTCGTAGGACCAGCCGTCGTCGATTATCAAAGATCTGAAGCCGCAGTCGGATGCCAGCTTAAGCTCCTTCAGCAGGCTCTCTGCGTTGGGGTGCTGGTGGTAGTTGTACCAGCTGGAATAGAGGGGATATTCGCCGGTCTCGGTCTGCTTTTTGTCGGAGGGATAAAACTTCTTCCACCAGGCGGAGACCTCGCTGATGCAATCGTAATAGGGCAGCGGTCTCTCGTCTATGCGGATGTTGAGGGTGTATTCTCCTTCGGGCAGGTCATCCTCGAAGAGGTGGATATGGAAATCCAGATTTTCCTTCTCCTCAAAATCGTTTACCGAGAAGGTCATCTTTATTGGAGAGACGGCATCGGAGAGAGCAACGGTCTGTCTGTTGAGCTCGTCCTGCTCAATGGCGGCGAGAAGCGGTGCGCCGTAATAAAGATTGGAGAGGTTGGTGGAGGGAGAATACCATTGGCATATTCTTCTTTCCCGTCTTGCGGTGGGGCACCAAAAGGAGAGGATGCCCTCCATATGAATGCTCCATTTGATGGTCAGCGGAGATTTGGGGGAGGTGACACAGAGTTTGTATTCAGAAAGTCCGTCTTTTTCGGAAACAAGTGAAAGCTGTATATCTGCGGGCAGCGTTTCTGCGGTGAGGAAAAATTCTCTGCTGCCGATAAGCTGTGTGATAGTGGCCATAACTGTCCTCCTGCAACAATTTGTTGAGATAAGTATATCCCAGCAATGGAGATTTGTCAATTAAAAGACCGAATGATGCATTGTGCATCTCTGGCGGTTGTGATATAATGTATGCAGAAAAACACAACCTGCAGAAAAAGGTGACTTTGATGAATTTTGAAAACCTTAAAAACTATATCGACAGAATGGTGACCGAATATAAAGTTCCGGGGGTGGACTGCATCGTCTGCAAGGACCACGAGCAAGTGTTCAGATATTTTGCAGGCTGCAGCGACCTTGAAAGCGGCAAAAAACTGGACGGCAGCGAGCTCTATTTCATCTTTTCAATGACAAAGATGATAACCTGCGTCTCCGCCCTGCAGCTTTTGGAAAAGGGCAGATATCTGCTGCTCGACCCCGTTTCCAAATATCTCCCCGAGTTTGCAAACATGACCGTGCGCACCGATGACGGCGGCACAGCTCCCGCAAAAAGAGAGATGCGCATCCGCGACCTCTTTACAATGAGTGCAGGCCTTGACTATGAGCTGAACGACGAAGCCATTGCATCTGCCATTGCGGCAGGCAAAACCACCACGAGAGAGCTTGTGGGGGCAATGGCGAACAAGGTGCTCTGTTTTGAGCCGGGCACAAGATACCGCTACAGCCTCTGCCACGACGTGCTGGGTGCGCTGATAGAGGTTTGGTCGGGACAAAAGCTGGGCGAATATATGCAGGAAAACGTGTTTGCTCCGCTGGGAATGAAGGATACATTCTTTGGTCTCCCAAAGGATGAGGAGCGCCTTGCCAGAATGGCTGCCCTCTATGACCACGACCTTCAGAACGGCAGAGAACCTAAACGTCTGCCGCTTTCCTGCCCATATATCCTGACGGAGGAGTATCAATGCGGCGGAGCGGGACTTGTCTCCTGCACCGAGGATTATGCGCTGTTTGCGGATGCGCTTGCCTGCGGAGGTGTTGGCAGAAACGGAAACAGAATTTTGTCGGAAGCATCCGTTGAACTTCTGCACACCAACCACCTGAAGGGCAAGGCCTTGGAGGACTATCAATGGGAGCGTCCGGGCTATGGCTACGGTCTTGGCGTGCGCACACACATTGATGCAAGCGAGAGCGGCGCACTTAGTCCCGAGGGCGAATTCGGCTGGGACGGTGCAGCGGGCGCATTCTCCATGGTAGATCCCAAAAACGGTCTCTCGCTGGTCTATTTCCAGCATATCGGTTTTTGGGAGCGCAGAAAACAGCAGGAGCTGC
>JAFSHJ010000028.1 GCA_017440425.1 Oscillospiraceae bacterium
ATTGATTTGTGTCAGCCTTAATACATAGGACTCATTTGCAAAACCGCTAAAATATCTTTTTCATAGTCCTTATACAGAAAAAAGCATCGACTTTGTCGGTGCTTTTTTCAACTAAATCCACACTTGCGGGTGGGTGAAATATTGCTTTGCAATGTGAAATACGCCTGCGGCGTGTGAGATTCGCTTTGAGCAGCGAGTGGGTGGATTTAATTTCACTTGATGCGATAGCATCAAATTTCACAATTTACAGAGTAAATTATTTCACCGTGAGCGTAAGCGAACGATTTCACTAAAAACGAACGGTTATGTAAGAGTTCGAATTCATATTAAATAATGCCGAAAATATCTTTTTGTTCTCTTCACTTTTCTCTCTTCTCTAAAAGAAAATGTCGTTTCCGGAGAAAAGATAAAAGAGAAGAGATAAGAGAAAAGGTCGCTTTGCTTCATCTCGGAATTTTACATATACGGAGGAACGGTACAGATGGGTTTTCAGCTGATAGACATGGAAAACTGGGAACGCAGAGAGTTTTACGAGCACTTCATCAAAGAGGTGGTGTGCACCTATTCGGTGACGGTCAATCTGGATATCACCAACATCAGGCAGGAGCGCCTCTACCCTGCAATGATATGGCTGCTGACAAAGACGGTGAATGAAATGCCGGAGTTCCGCACCTCTCTCGCCAAGGAGGGGCTTGGCATCTACGACAGTATGCATCCCATGTACACCGTGTTCAACAAAGAAAACAAGAATTTCTCCGGAATATGGTCCCGGTTTTCGGAGGATTACGGTGAATTTTTGAAGAATTACGAAGCGGACTCGGAAGAATATTCCAAATCCACCCGATATGCCCCGAAAGAGGGAACCCCCGAAAACTCCTTCAACATTTCAATGCTGCCGTGGCTGGAATTCACCTCTGTCAATATCAACGTGTTTGATGACGGAAAGTTTTTGCTCCCCATCTTCACCATCGGCAAATATTTTGAACGCGACGGAAAACGTCTGCTCCCCCTTGCCATTCAGGTTCACCATGCCGTTTGCGACGGCTATCACGTAGGGCTTTTTGCAGAAAAACTGCAGAACGGCATCGATAATTTCAAGAGATAAATTTAACGGACAGAGAATCAACTCTGTCCGTTTTTTGCATTCATTTTCTGCTCTTTACGCTGATCGGGGTCTTGTCAAAGTATCTTTTGAAAAGACGGGAGAAATAGTTATAGTTTTCATATCCAAGGTGGGCGGCAATGTCGCAAAGCCCCATCTCATTGCTGAGGATGAGCTCTTTTGCCAGCAGCATTTTTCGCTCGTTTACAAAATCGGTGAGGGTCTTCCCCATCTCCTTTTTGAAAATTGCGGCGGTGTATTCTCTGGACAGACCGATATGCCCGCTCACTTCCCGCAGCGATATCTTTTCGGTGATATGCTCGTCCACATATTTTGCAATTTTTATCACATATTCGTTGTTCGTGCCCAGCGACAGTATATCCAGCAGCTCAAAAAGGATATAGTTGAGCATATTTGCGACCTTTTCTTTGGAATGATAATAGGGCAGCAGGTGGCTTTGCGGAAAGGTTGCTGCAAGGTTTTTTATCTCCGACGAGATGCAGTTTGGCATATAGCTTTCAAAGGGCAGCTCTGTGTCGGGACATATATCAAAATTGAAGCTGACGTATTTCACCGGCTCGGTACCCTGCAGGCGGACACGCTCGGTACCGGGGCGCAGAAACAGCGCATCGTTTTTCTTCAGCGCTATCGTTTTTCCGTCTGCAATATAGGTCATGCTGCCGCTGCAGACAAAGGTGAAATCGTAAAAATCAATGAGTTCCGTGTCTATTGCGCTGCAGCGATCCACGGAAATGTTGCAATAATGGCGTATTTTTTGGACTATATAATTCTTCATACAGACACCTTTATCTTAATATCGTGCAAATTCCGGCTTTATAAAACAACCTTGTGCATTGCCTTTTAAATAAATATCATATATAATTATTTTAACAGTTAGTTCCCCGTTGTCAACAACTAATTTTGTGCTAAAGGAGATTTTTATATGAAGGCTTTGCTTCTGGGCGATCTCTGCCCCAACGACGCCAACAAACAGTATTTTATCGACGGCGACGTCAATGCGCTTTTCAAGGATACCCTTGATATTTTCAAGGGCAACGATATAAATATGCTCAATTTGGAGTGTGCCATCACCGAGAGCACCAATGCCATCAAAAAGTTCGGTCCCAACCTTGCCGCTCCCCTCAACACCGCCAACGTTATGAAGGCTGTGGGCATCAACTACTGCGGACTGAGCAACAACCACATCTTTGATTTTGGCATTGAGGGTGCCGAGAGCACCCTTAAGGCGCTCACCGAGGCAGGAATTGCATACACCGGTTTCGGCGACAACTACGATGATTCCCGCAAAAATCTTGTAATTGAAAAAGACGGCGAAAAGATATGCGTTATTGCCGTCTGCGAGCACGAATATTCCTATGCTCTGGAAGACCGCATGGGCAGCCGCCCCTATGATGAATACGACACTCAGGAGGATATCCGCAAGGCAAAGGCCGAAAATGACCGCGTTATCGTGCTTTATCACGGCGGCAAGGAGCACTGCCAGTATCCCTCCCCCCGTCTTGTAAGGCTTTGCCGTGCCATGGCACGCAACGGTGCGGATCTTGTGCTCTGTCAGCACACCCACTGCATCGGCATTTACGAGCAATATGAGGGCTGCCACATTCTCTACGGTCAGGGCAACTTCCACTTCAATCCCCCTCCCTTTGTGGAGTCTCCCCTTTGGAACCAGCTTCTCGCCGTTAAATACGACACCAAATCTCACGAAATTGAGTTTATCCCCATCGTCAACGATGCGCCCGGCATAACCCTTGCCAAAGGCGAAGAAAAGGAGAACATTCTCTCCGCTTTTGCCAAGCGCAACGAGGAGCTCCAAAACGGCGAATGGAAGAAGGGCTGGCATCAGTTCTGTCTCGACAATGCCGAAAGCTATCTCGGCTATCTCGGCAGAGCCTGCGCTCCCGGTGCCACACAGCGTGACAACGATGTTTTCGGTCACTATCTTGACTGCGAGGCTCACACCGACGTGTGGCGCGAGCTCTTCCCCACCTACAACCTGACAAATGAGCGGCGGAGTGCCTCCCTGGCATGACCGCGCCGGGCCACGCCCGGAGGAATACCCGCGGTAAAAATTGACGCTGCGCTTACAATTTTTTGTGCAACTATAATTCTAGCACGTCCCCGCGGAGAAAGCACTTTTGTTTTAGCCGCGAAGCGTAATGGGATTCCACAGGGGCAAGCCCCTGTGGTGCCGGCTGCACAAGCC
>JAFSHJ010000272.1 GCA_017440425.1 Oscillospiraceae bacterium
CTCATCCACAAGCACCCCGTTGTCAAAATTGTCGGTGAATATCTCATAGCCGTCGGCGCCATCCAATTTGGTGATGGTCAGGGTGCCGTCTTCGGCAAGGGTGACCATCGGTGCGGGGAGATAGTCGGTGAGGAGATCGGAATAATAGCTGCAGGCAGGGGAGGAATCCTCATACCCCTCATTGGCAACAGCCACCACGCTGATGTTGTCGGCAGGGTCATCGGTGATCTCATCAAAGGGAATTTGCGTTTCTGTGGTGGTGAGAATGTGCTCGCCTGTGTCGTGGTTGGTGATAACATAGTGCTGAGAATTTTCCACGGGAGAGATATACATCGTGCCTTGGCAGACGTACCATTCGGGAGAATCAAGCTGGGGCAGAGCATTGTTGTCACGAGCAGTTATGACGCCGATAATGGAGCCTGCCACCACGATTGCGGCTGCGCTGCCTGCTGCAATTTTGCCCACAAGGGGAATAGAGGAGATTTTTGCCCAAAATCCGGTTTTTGCGGCGGTGGCAGCTGCGGCAGATACGGTTGTTGCTGCAGCAGCCTCCGAAACAGCCTTTTGCACCTTTGCAACGGCATCCGGCGGCATTGCCTCTGCCTTTTTGAAGAAGAGGAGGAACAGCGGCAGGAATGCAACGGAGCGCAGCTTTGTGCCGGTCTTCTTTTCGTAGTCCTCCACGGATCTTTTCACGGCTTTGCGGGCATAGTTGAGGCGGCTTTTAACGGTGCCTTCGGCGACGCCCTGAATTTCCGCAATTTCACCGACAGAGAGCTCATCAAAATAATAGAGCATAACGGCAGAGCGCTGTTCTTCGGTGAGGCTGTTTATCATATTGAGAACGGTGCTGCGGAATTCCTCTTTTTCATAAACTTCAGCGGGGATGGAATCGCTGCTTTCGTCCTCCAAAGTATCGAAAATGGTGTTGCCGTCCTCGTCTTCATCCACCAACACATCCTTTTTCTTTTTAAAATAGCGTGTGCATTGGTGATAGGTTATCTGTTTCATCCAGGAGACAAATGCAGCGGGTTCGCGCAGGTTGGGGAGAGTTTTTATGATCTCCAAAAAAGTTTCCTGGGTAATATCGCAGGCAAGGTCGGGGTCTTTCAGAGTTTTAAGTGCAAAATAATAGACATCGTTGTAAAAAGCGGTGAAAAGTTCATCGAAGGCGGCGCTGTCGCCCTTTTGCGCTTTTGTAACAAGCTGAAGCAGCAGTTCTTTTTCCATATCAGCTACTCCTTTGTGAGCTTGTGATGAAGAGTTTTTTAAGGCGGAGAAGCAGGGCTGCGGCATTGCTTTGGGGCATGGGGTTTGAAGCCTTATCCGCCTTGAAAAGATAGAATAAAAAATGGTGTTTGGTTTGTTCCTGCGTTAATTCAGTTTTAGCCGGATCCATTCATTTATCAACTCCTTTGGTGTTCTGTCAATAAAGGGGAATGGACCCGGCTAACGGTTTTAAATGTTGAGAAGATTTTTGGGGAAATTATTCGGGAATATAGCGGTCGAGGGTGATGGTCTTGTCCATATAGGTGACGTCAATGGAATCCTTTGTGTTGGTGTAGACAAAGGTGATGGTCTTGTCGGTGGAGAAGGGGGATGCAAGGGTGGCGGTGTAGGTATAAGTGTCTTTATAGAAGAAATGGAGGAATACGTCGGTCTGCATTTCGCAGGTTGCCTTAAAGGAGGTTTTTTGCGTGGTGCCGTCCTTGTAGCGCAGGGTGATCTCACCTGTGGCAGTTTGGTCATCGTAGTTGGTGAACACCAGGTCGATGGTGGCTTTGGAGGAATCCTTCACAAGCTTTCCGCTGCCCTCCCAAAAGCCTGCCTGACGGAAGGTGGGGTCGGAGGAGAGGAGGAAGGAGTATTCTTTCTCCAGCTTGTCAAAGGTCCAGCTGTCTGTCTTTTTGTCATATTTAAAGTCAACGATATAGGTCATGGGAACGGGGTGACCTGCTTGTTTTTCAACAGCGGAGCACTCGTAGGTGCAGCGGGTGAAATCTGCGGAGAATTCGTGCCAGGTTCCGGTGATGAGCTTGGGATCGATGCCGTCAACAAGCTTGATGCATTTGTCGTAATCAAAGGCTTCCTCGTAAACAGCAGCTTTTTTGCCAACGCCGATGCCGAGCACCACAGAGAGAATGAGGGCAGCCACAAAAACAACAACTGCGGCAACTTTAATGATGGAGGAGCGGGAGAAAAGCTTGTCGGCAAGCTCTTCGGTGACGGTGTCGTTTACGGGAGCCTGCTGTTTTTTGGCGCTGTTGATGATCTTTTTGGCAACAACAATATCCAAAATGCTTTTGCCGATGGGATAGGCAAAGATGAAAACTGTCATGACAGAGTTGAACATTTTGATGAGAAAGATGCACTTGGTGTTGTCGCGGCAGATGAGATAGAAGATGAAATAGGCAAGGCCGAGAACAACGGAGGCAATGAGACCTTCAAAAGCCATGGAACGGCTTGTGGTGTTGACGAGATTGCCGTATTCATAGTGTTCGGTGGTTTTGGTGTAGCCTTTGCCGAAGCTTATAAAGGGGAGCACGGTGTAGAAGATGAGGAGAAATGCAACGGGGAAGCCGCCGAGATCGGGCTTGTCGAAAAAGCTGACGGAGACAAAAATTGTGGCTGCAGAGACGATCAAAAACAGCACAAGCTTAAAAATGTTGCTGCGCAATGACCATTTCATCTCGTTTATGTATTCTTCGGATGAGATCTCAACAACCTCTTCTTCATTGTTGAGAACGGTTTCGTTATCGCTCATTTTAATTCTCCTTAAAAATTTTTATGTATAAAGTATATCACAGCGCAGCGGCAAAAGCAACTGAATTATTGCCTCTGCCGCCACTTTGGTGCGGTTGAATTACTGAAGAACCAGTTCTGCAAAGGAGAAAGCGGTGGTAACTATCTGTGCGTTGGTGAGGGAATACTGATTGTTTAACCTCTCTTGTTTTGTTTCTGATAATAAGGGGCGGCAAAAACACATTCGGTTTTAGTTTTTTGAAAAAATTTTAAAAAAATGCAAAAAAAATGAGAGCAAGAACAAAACCAATAATTGACACAAATATATTTGATTTTGCAGTTCATAATATTATTGCAAACGCAAGAAA
>JAFSHJ010000273.1 GCA_017440425.1 Oscillospiraceae bacterium
CGGAGAGAGTATCAACTTCTGCAAGAGAAGCTTCAAGACTCTCAACAGGGTTGATGAGGTAGCTCTTTATCTGAGCAAACTGATCATCGGAGATGTTTCCGGAGAGAATGTATACGCGTGCGGTGCGGATAAGGGGACGTTCTTTGCAGGTTGCCAGCTGGATGCACTGTGCAGCGGAGTCGGCACGCTGGTCAAACTGACCGGGAAGATACTGGGAGGCAAAGATTCTGTCGTTAGCGCCGAGTTCAGGAAGCTGAGTGTATACCGAGTCAACGGGAGGCTCGGAAAATACTGTGTTTACAGCATCGGCAAAATCTTCATCAGACATACCCTGTATGTCGTAACGGTTGAGCAGTCTTACAGACTCCAGTTCTGCAACACCGAGAGAGAGTCTCAGGTCGGAAGCAACACCATTAGCTTCAACGTCGAAGCCGGGGAGTTTTTCAACATAGATCCTTCTTACATTTTTACATTCAGGCATCGAAACATCCTCCGTTTATATTATTTTTCCCTCGCACCAATCCTCGGCAGCATTGCAGATGAGAACGTTGCGCAGCTCTCCGCAGATGTTTTCCTCGGAACAGGTGTGAATAGGGGTGTAATTCATTGTATAGCCTTCAAATATGCCTTTTTCTATTTCAGTCTCAAACAGAACTGGCTCGGTGAGACCAACCTGTCTGGAAAGGAAATCAAATCTGGTTTTGTAGGAAGCGGTTATCATCTTTTGGACCCGCTCATCCTTGGTTTGTGAATCGACCTGGTCGGGGAAAGAGGCAGCTCTTGTGCCGGGGCGGATGGAATAGGCAAATATATGAGCCTTGGCAAAGCCAACATCCTTAACAAACTGAACGGAGCGCTCAAATTCGTCATTGGTTTCACCGGCAAAACCAACCATAACGTCGGTTGTAATTGAGGAATTCTCAAAATTGCGGCGTATCATCTCAACAATGCGCATATATTCGGCGGAATCGTATCTGCGGCGCATTCTTTTAAGTGTCTCATCACAGCCGCTTTGCAGTGAGAGATGAAACTGCGGACAAAAGTTTTTATATGAAGCAAAAAGCTTGACGTCTTCTTCAGTAAGCAGTTCAGGCTCGAGTGAGCCAAGTCTTACTCGTTCAACACCGGTTTCACAAACAACTTTAACTGCAACAGCAAGTTTCAAACCAATCTCTTTTCCGTAAGAGGAGAGGTTTATTCCGGTGAGAACAATTTCTTTATATCCGGCAGAAACAAGGTGTTGTGCTTCGCTGCGAAGCTCATCCAACGGTTTAGAGCGTACTCGGCCTCTGGCGGTGGGGATGATGCAATAGGCACAATATCTGTCGCAGCCATCCTCAATTTTAATAAAAGCACGGGTCCGTTCCAAAAACTTATCTACATTCATTTGCTCAAAGGGCTCGTCGGGAGTGTGGGGTTTGATATTGACAAGGCGCTCGCCGTTGTTCAGGCGGGCGAGAACAAGAGAAAGGAGGGAGGATCTGTTGCTGTTTCCGGTGATAATATCCGCCTCTGCAACTTCTGCAGCTTTTTGTGGGAATGCCTGCGGATAGCAGCCTGTCATTGCAACAATGGCATTGGGATTCTGCCTTTTAAAGCGGCGGGTCATCTGACGGGTCTTTTTGTCGCCGGAAGCGGTAACTGTGCAGGAGTTAACGATGTAGACATCGGCAGTGTCATCGCAATCGACAATATCAAATCCCGCAGCGGCAAACTGCTGTTCCAAAATGGAAGTTTCATATTGATTTACTTTACAGCCGAGGGTGAAAAACGCTGCCCGCATAAGATCTCCTTAAAAAGAATTTTATAAAAAATGGGTTGATAATAGGCAATACTCTACTTAATATACATTATACCTTTTTTTTGTCAATATTTCAATTAGCAGTTGACAAAAAAGAATACCGTGCTATACTTTAAATATAGGGAAATAGCAACAAAACAGTAAGAATTTAAAAGAATCAGATAAAAAGAGGTAGAGTTTTCGGTATGAAAAAAGTTAAAATTTTTCTTGAGACGATCAGTGATGTAAAGAATTTTGTGCACATTGTAGGCAACTATGATTTTGCGGTAGACCTTGTTTCCGGCAGATATTCTGTAGATGCAAAATCCATAATGGGAATTTTCAGCCTGGATCTTACCAAGCCCGTGGATGCAGAGATCCACAGTGAGAACGAAACAGAAATTGCAAAGTTTTTGAACGAGATAAACAAGTTTATTGTTAAATAAACTGTAATTTTAAGAACGGCTTCGTTTTTTGCGGAGCCGTTTTTTTGTGCAAACAAA
>JAFSHJ010000029.1 GCA_017440425.1 Oscillospiraceae bacterium
CCCTCCCATTGCTGTGGCAGGGATGCTTGCAGATAAAGACTACACTGCCTGCGCTGCACTGCTGGCCCGCCGCTGCCGCAAGATATTTGCGGCACCGCCGAACAGCCCCCGGGCTGTTTCGGCAGAGGCGTTTGCCAAGGCAGCAAACGCCGGCGGCGGGCCCTGCGAGGTGGTTTGCTGCGACGATATCTTTGCATCCCTTGCCGCAGCAAGAGCAGCGCTTGTGCCAAATGATACTCTTCTCGTCAGCGGCTCCTTCTATGTTGCGATGGAACTGCGCAAAGTTATAACGGAAGAATTGATATAAAAAGAAAGCACCTGATCGTTATTATATCAGGTGCTGTTTTTTATTTCGGGGTTTCCAAAATGTATACGTTCAGCAGGCGGTAGCCGTTGAGCACGCTCTCAAGATAGGTGGAATAGAAGAGGTCTGCCGTGCCGTAACCCGACATGAGTGCCGAGCCGGAATCTGCCGCAAGGGCATAACCATAGACAAATTTGCCGTTTGGCGAGGTGATGTACATCTTTGTGCCCAGCGGTATCTTGGTGTAGTTGACCGCCACGTGACCCGGCATGGCCTTCCAGCCACCCAGCGTGCCTGCGCCCGGCTTTGCGGAATATCCTGTGCAGACGGCATCAGTGATAAGATACTCGTATTTCACCGGCACGTTGTTGACCACCGGATACTCCTCAAACACCAGCGGCGATACCGGCACACCCTCTTTGCCCACCAGCGTCTCGCGGTTGACGGGCGCTTTTATCATATCGTCCGATACCAGCGAAGTGGACAGCACTTCGCCATCCATCACCGTGTTCATATAGGTGAGCATCCGCTTGCCGTTTGAGCCGTCGCTGAGATGCTTCGTCCTGCCGTTTCGCATAAGGGAAGTATAGCGCACGTTTGTCTCAAACGGCACATCCAGCTCCTCATATGTAAGGGTGTATTCCATCCGTGTGACTATTATGTAGTCGCCGTCATCCACCGGCTTCCACAGTTTTTTGCTCACCAGGTCGTCGCTGTCGATATCAATGTTGGCTGCGGCAAGAGCTTGTCCCACCGTGCCGCCGTATATGTTCATGGTGCGCTCCACACCGTCGGCAAGAATGGTAACCTCTTTTGCCTTCATCAGCGTGATTTCCGCAACCTTGCCCACAAATCCCGTATATTTCACCGTGTCTGTGGCGGCGGGCTCCACTTCAAAATACTCCAACAGCTCTTCCAGCGACATTTCCGGAAGGATATCCATCCTCGTTCCGTTCTCATCTCTGAAAAAAACGGCATTGTTGCCCAAAAACATATGATACACAATTGCTGCCACAACGGCAGAGAGCATTGCCGCCCCCATTCCCCGTGAACACGCAAAGTGCAAAAGGTCTTTGAACAGTTTCAGCAGTCTTTGCATAGAACTCCTATCTTTAAAAATAAAGCGGCCTCAGGCCGCTTTATTTTAATGTATCATTCTTTATCTTTGTCTTTTCCGTCGTCTTTTTTGTTTTCAACGGGCAGCTTATGCGCTCTTACTCGCAGAATACGTCTGTCTTCCACCTTTTCCACGGTAAATTCCACTCCGCCCGTAACAACGGTGGGATGTTCGTCGTCGCCGGGGATGTATCCCAACAGATCCATCACCAAACCGCCGAGAGTATCGTAATCCGGCTCTTCCTCTTCATCTGTAAAGGGTGAGAAATTGAGCAGTTCGATAACGTCTTCGAGCATTGCGCCGCCATCAATGGAATAGGTGTTTTCATCTATTACGGATACCTCTTCCTCTTCGTCGTCATATTCATCCTGAATGTTGCCGACGATGGATTCGATGAGATCTTCCATTGTGACAAGTCCGGAGGTTCCGCCGTACTCGTCAACAACGATGGCCATATGTATCTTCTTCTGTTTAAGCAGCAGGAACAGCTCGCGGCAGCTGTTGGATTCAGGCACATAGAGCACCTGACGGATAAAGTTTTTCAGCTCAAACAGCTCTGTTGTCTCTTTGTCCAACAAGCGCAGCAGGTCTTTTACATATACGATACCCACTATATCATCGATGGTCTCATCGTATATGGGGATTCTGGAATAACCCTGCTCCAAAGCAAGCTGGATTATATCGTCCATAGTGGACATTGTATCGCAGGCTGTAATATCGATGCGGTGGGTCATTATGTCCGCAACAGTCCTGTCATCAAAATCAAAAACATTGTTTATCATGTCTTTGGCGCTTTCCTCGATGACACCCTTCTCTTCACCCACGTCAACCATCATTCGGATCTCTTCTTCGGTCACGTTGTCCTGAGATTCATCCGATTTGATTCCGAACAGCTTTGCCACAATGTTTGTGGAAGATGCAAGGAATGCAACAAAGGGTTTGCCTACGGTGTAGATGGCAAGCAAAATTCTTGCAACGCTGAATGCAACCTTCTCGGGATACTGCATTGCTATGCGCTTGGGAACAAGTTCGCCGAAAACAAGGGTGAAATAAGAGAGCAGAATGGTTATCAAAACCAGAGATACCGCTCTTACGAGGGAGGGAGATACGTTCACGTTTGCAAACAGCTGAACTATCATTTCTGTAAAGCTGTCTGCCGCAACAGCGGAGGATAACAATCCGGCAAGAGTTACGCCAACCTGAATGGTTGCCAAAAACTTTGACGGCTCCTTGGTGAGACGCATAATCACAAGTGCGCCTTTATGTCCTTCATCTGCCATCTTGTTGAGCTTTGCATCGTTGAGGGAGATTATTGCCATCTCGCTCATTGCAAAGAATGCGTTAACAAAAACAAGAACTGCAAGCACCAGCAATTTTAAAATTACATTGTTTGCTGTGGGGCTTACCGGAGATGCGGACGCTGCAGAAAGCAGGCTCATGATAAACTGACTACCGTCGGGATCCATTTTAAACTCCAATTCTCGGTGGCAAAAATATTTTTCTGAAGCGCGTTCTGTCACCGTTAAGACGCGCTACGGCAGGCATCTATCCAACCATATGTGTGGATACACCTACATATTCTATATTATAATAGAACGCTTTGGCATTGTCAATCAATATTTATGTTTAATCTGTGAATTATGGCTTTATAACAGCACTTCCACGGCTTTTGCCAAATCGCGGTAGTCATCCACGGTGATAAAATCGAAATCTGATTTATATACAGATTCATCGTTTCCGCCAAGTCCGTAATCGTCGCCGATGAATACGATATCTTCGTGGTAATATCCCTCTTCTTTGCAGAATCTGTCCAGGGCATAATATTTGTTGAAGGGTGCGGGCGCCATATCAAAAGAAGAGGATCCGCCCACAAACACGTTGAAATCCGGGAACATCTCCACAACTGTGGGATAGATGGGGCGGCGCTTTTC
>JAFSHJ010000274.1 GCA_017440425.1 Oscillospiraceae bacterium
AAGCGAATGAAACAGGGTATTGGCTGGAATTACTATACAAGACTAATTACATATCCGGGGAAGAATACAAATCTCTTGACTCCGTTTGTACAAGTATACGTGTTATGCTCATTTCCTCCATCAATACCGCAAAGGAGAATACGAAATGATAGGTCTGATCGTTACCGTAACTGTTGACAGACCTATGGGTAGTTGCACCGGATGGTATGACTTTTACGCAGGAAGAGATTGCGGAATTAACACATTTCCAAGAACAGTATTTTATGTCGACAATCTCCTTGCTATATAAACATCTTTATCCTGGTTTACTTTTAGGCTTTTTTACCTCGATTCTGCTCCGTTTAGGTGGTTTTTCGCAACAAAAAACGCACTTTTGTCTGCCGACAAAGGTGCGTTTTTGAGTGATGATATTGCCATAAGAAATATAAAACCTCTCCGCAGAGAACTCTTGCGGAGAGGTTTTGCTTGTTTGAGACATTCAGCGATACGCAACTGAAAGTTTGGCTGTCAATGCGGAGTTCGGTGTGCTTAAAATCGAAAATCTGTCATAGGATCTTGTGGAGTTGGGATACAAATCGGTGGTGCCGTACATATAATAGCATCCGTTTTCGGTGTCGGTCAAAATAAAGGGGTCTCTCATACGGATATCTTCTATTTTCAGCATCGTTGTTCACCTTCCTATAGAAATGTTATGATTATAATAACAATGCTGCCCGAAAAAAGTCAAGACAAAAGGGTGCGGTTTTTGTTGACTTTTCGGGAGCGCTGTAGTAATATAAATATAACAAAAAAGGCGTAATGTCTGCTGAAAAACGGTGGGGCAGAAGATGAATGAAATCGTTTACACTGCGGGTATTAACGTCAAAAAGGTAACACATCACTATTGAGGGGAGAATTATTATGACACATAGATTCGGAATAATCGGTTACGGCGGAATGGCAGGATATCACCACGCAAACAGCCTCAAATATGAGGAGTTCAAGGATGAATTCAAGTATGTTGCGGCATACGATATCAATCCCGAGCGCCTTGAGCTGGCAGAGAAGAAAGGACTCATCGCATATAAGACAGCGGAAGAACTGCTTGCGGATGAGAGCATCGATACCGTTCTTATTGCAACCTATAACAACTTCCACCACGATTATGCCATTGCCGCAATGCGCGCAGGCAAAAACGTCATCTGCGAAAAGCCGGTTGCAATGAACGCCGCCGAGCTGGAAGAGATGATAGCTGTCTCCAAAGAGACAGGCAAGGTGTTCACCGTGCACCAGAACCGCCGTTGGGACAAAGATTTCAACATCGTCAAAAAAGCCTATGAGAGCGGCGTTCTCGGCGATGCATATACATTCGAATCCAGAGTTCACGGAGCCAACGGAGCCATCTTCGGCTGGCGCCGCTATAAAGAAATGGGCGGCGGAATGCTGCTTGACTGGGGCGTACATATGCTGGATCAGCTGCTGTTTATGTTCGGAGACGAAAAGGTTGTGGAGGTCTATGCACAGTTTGCCAACGTGACTGTCGAAGAAGTTGACGACTACTGCAAGGTCATCCTCAAGTTTGAATCCGGAAAATCCGCCACCGTTGAGGTCGGCACCACCTGCTATCAGCCGCTGCCCCGCTGGTTTGTCAGCGGCAGCAAGGGCACACTCGTTGTCAAAAACTGGGAGTGCGAGGGCAGCATCCTCTGCTCCAAGAACACCGAGACAGTGTGGGAGCCCATCGTTATCCAGACAGTGGCAGGTCCCACAAGAACAATGGCACCCCGTCCCAAGGAAACCATGGAGGAGATACCCCTTCCCGAGGCTGATCCCCATTGGACAGACTATTATCACAACGTGGTTGCCGCCATTGAGGGCAGAGAAGAGCTTATCGTAAAGCCGGAGCAGGCTCTGCGCGTGCTCAAGGTCATCGACGCAGCGTTTGCCTGCGCAGATGGCACCGGCAGCATCAAAGTCAACATCTGATAATTTATAATAACAACAAAACCCGTGTGAACTTTTGCACACGGGTTATTTGTTTGAGAGTATTTGTGTATTTTCAACAGTTGTTGATTTTGTTGTTGAAAACTAATGTTGACGATATTACATAAATGTGGTATAATAAAAATGAAATTAAAGGAAAGGGGAGGGGCAGATGGACAAAAACAAAACAAAACGGATATTTCAAATAATAGTTGTAATAGTGTCGTCGTTGCTTGTGATTGGGGTATTGGTGGCAAT
>JAFSHJ010000275.1 GCA_017440425.1 Oscillospiraceae bacterium
ATCCGCGAGCTGGGTCTCAAAGAGGAGGACTACTCCTGGTATCTGGATCTTCGCCGCTACGGCGGAACCCATCACGCAGGTTTCGGTCTCGGCTTCGAGCGTCTTATAATGTATATCACCGGCATCCCCAACATCCGCGACGTCATCCCCTTCCCCAGAACCACCGGCTCCGCCGAGTTTTGATCCCGATCGTTTAAAATTATAATCATATAAAATGCCCTCGGCTAATATTGTGAAAGGTTGGATAATACTATGATGTATCAGAATCTGTCCCGCGCACAGCTCCTCGATCTCAAAAACGAACTCACTGCAGAATATGAAAAATACAAGGCTGCAGGCTTGAAGCTGGATATGTCCAGAGGACGTCCCGGCAAGGCTCAGCTTGATATTGCTCTCGATATTCTCGATGACAAGTCCTGCGTTTCCCCCTCCGGTTTTGATTGCCGCAACTACGGCATCCTCGATGGTCTGCCCGAGCTCAAAGAAGTTCTTGCTGAGGCTATGAGAGTTCCCGCTGCAAACATCTTCATCGGCGAAAACGCAAGCCTTGCTCTTATGTATGCAAGCATCTCCTTCGCTATGCTCTTTGGCATTGGCGGCAGCAAGCCCTGGGGTAAATATGAGAAGGTCAAGTTTCTCTGCCCCGTTCCCGGTTATGACAGACACTTTGCCATCTGCGAAGAGATGGGTATTGAGATGATCAACATCTCCACCAACGAAAACGGCCCCGATATGGACACCATTGAAAAGATGGTTGCTGAAGACGAGACCATTAAGGGTATCTGGTGCGTTCCCAAGTATTCCAACCCCACCGGCATCACCTATTCCGATGAGACCGTTAAGCGTTTTGCTGCTCTCAAACCCGCTGCAAAAGATTTCCGCATCTTCTGGGACAACGCTTACTGCATCCACGAACTCTATCCCGACAACCCCGCTCAGCTCCTCAACCTCTATGATGAGTGCGTGAAGAACGGCACAGAAGATATGCCCTACATCTTCTTCTCCACCTCCAAGATCACCTTTGCAGGCGGCGGTGTTGCTGCTGTTGCAATGAGCTCTGCAAACCTCGCCGAGTTCAAAAAGCACATGGGCGTACGCACCATCGGCGCTGACAAGATGAACCAGCTCCGTCACCTCAACTTCCTCAAGGCTAACGGCGGCTTCGACAGCATCATGCGTAAACACGCTGACCTCCTCCGCCCCCGTTTCGAGGCTGTTCTCGACATCCTTGATGCAGAGCTTGCCGACACCGGCATTGCAACATGGATCCGTCCCGCAGGCGGCTACTTCATCTCCTTCGATACACTTCCCGGCTGCGCAAAGAAAGTTGTTGCTGCTTGCCGCGATCTCGGCGTAGTTCTCACCGGCGCAGGCGCAACCTATCCGTACGGCCGCGATCCCAAGGACTCCAACATCCGTATCGCTCCCTCCAGCCCCTCCGCTGAAGAGCTTGCTCAGGCAACCAAGGTGCTCTGCCTCTGCACAAAGCTTGCTTCTGTTGACGCTCTCCTTGAGACTGCTGAATAATTTAAACTTTGCTTTGACAAGCCCGCTTAGGCGGGCTTGTTTTTTTGTCAGACCGTTCCCAGCGTATCGTAACACACTCTGCACACCTGCTCTGTTTCCCACTCTGTCATATATGGGTGAAACGGCAGCGACAACACCCTGTCGCACAGATTTTGTGTTTTTTCGGTTATATCTGCCGGAGTTTGCAGGTGGAGACAGGCTTTTTGACTGCTGAGCGGCTTTGGATAATACACGTTTGAAGGTATTCCTGCATTTTTCAATTCTCTCTGCAGTTCTTCCCGCTGTGTTTTGTTCTGTAATTTAACGGTATACTGTGCCCACGCAGAATAAAACAGCGTTGGAATTTTGGGAGTTTCCAACTTTGCGGCACCCAGCTTTACGCTATATATCTCCGCAATTTTCTGTGCTGCATCCAGCTCGTACCGTTTATATGCCGCCAGTTTTGCCAACAGCACCGCCGCCTGCAGCGTATCCAGCCTTGAATTGCATCCTACCCTCACGTTATCGTATTTATCGCTGCCTTTTCCGTGCTCACGCAGAGAACGCACCTGTTCCGCCAGACCGTCATCATCTGTGAACACGGCACCCCCGTCGCCATAGCACCCCAAGGGTTTAGACGGAAAAAATGAAGTTGCTGCTGCGGCCCCGAAGCTTCCTGCTTTTTGCTCCCCGATCTTTCCGCCGAAGCTCTGTGCTCCGTCTTCAAAAAGCAGCACGTTATATTTTTTTGCTATCCGCTCCAGCTCGGGATAGTTTGCGGGGAGTCCGAACATATCTGCCGCAAGCACCGCTTTTATCCTGACACTGCCCTCTTTTTCCGCCCTGCACAGCTCCCGCTCCACACCTTTTGCCGATATGTTATATCCGTTCTCCTCCGGCTCTGTGAAGATAGGAACTGCTCCCGTCTGCATGACCGCCTCGGCTGTTGCAAAAAATGTGAAATCCGGCACTATCACTCCGTCGCCCTCTCCTATATCTGCGGCTTGCAGCGCAAGTCTCAACGCATCGGTGCCGCTTGAGCAGGTTATGCAATGCTTCGCACCCACGTAATCCGCAAGTTTCTCCTCCAGCTCCGCAACCTCTCTCCCCTGAATAAACCTGCTTTCCTCCAATATTCGCTCGGTGCGCTTGCTTATCTCCTCACGCAATGCATTATACTGTCTTTTCAGGTCCCTGAATTCCATCTCTCTTCCTCCTTCCTTTTTATATTATGAGTTTTCCTGCCGCTTTCGTTACCGTTATTGCTTTTATTTCAAAAAAAAATTATAATTATAGATATAATTTTTCTGCAAAAACGGCAGCTGCAGCAAAAAAACAGCGCAGCGCCCGACCGCCTGCCGCGCAGGCGCAAGGCGGCTTCGCCGCCGCCCGAATCCGCAGGATTCGGGGTCGGGCGCATCCGACGCATCATATCTGCCGTTTTATCCTCTCCAGCGCACTTTTCTCCAGACGGGACACCTGCGCCTGGGATATTCCAACCTCTTTGGCCACCTCCATTTGAGTTTTACCGTTGAAAAAGCGAAGTGACAGTATCCGTTTTTCCCGTTCTTCCAGCCGCTCCACCGCCTCTTTGATGGATATTTCTTCGATCCAATCGGAGTCGCTGCTTTTGTCGCCGATCTGATCCATTACATATATGGTATCCCCCGAATCCGAATAGACCGGATCATACAGTGACATTGGTTCAACTATAGCTTCCATGGCGGTAACCACCTGCGCCTTTTCCATTCCCATCTCCTTTGCAATTTGCTCGATGGTGGGCTCCCGGAGATCCCGGTTTATCAAAGCCTCTTTGGTCTGCATTGCGCGGTATGCTGTATCACGCATGGAACGCGATACTCGTATACTGTTATTATCCCGCAGATATCGCCGTATCTCTCCGATTATCATCGGCACGGCATAGGTGGAAAACCTCACGTTTTGGCTGATATCGAAATTATCTATAGCTTTCATAAGTCCGATGCACCCCACCTGAAACAGATCGTCCGGGTTTTCGCCCCGGTTGGAGAATTTCTGCACCACGCTCAACACCAGCCGCAAATTCCCCTCGATAAGCTCGTTTCTGGCAGATTTGCTTCCCTCGCGCACCCGTTTAAGCAGACGGTTCTTGTCGCTCTCTTTCAGCACGGGCAGTTTTGAGGTGTTTACTCCGCAGATCTCGACCTTTCCCACATACACATATCCCAACTCCCTTTTTATCTCGTCGGCAACCTGTTTGCCTTATAAAAAAGTATTGTCTGTGCCGTGTTGCAAAATTCACTGCCCTAATATTTTCCATTTTGCATTTAAATATAATTACATATAAACCAACACATATATCGGAGGTATTACCATGTTTAAAAAGATCGAACATTCCAACTGGGAAGGCAACGCATTCACCGCCATCGGAGACGAATGGCTGCTTATTACAGCAAAAGACGGCGATAAAGTTAACGCCATGACCGCAAGCTGGGGCGGTCTTGGTGTGATGTGGGGCAAGCCCGCCGCATATATCTTTATCCGTCCGCAGCGCCACACCTATCAGCTTATGGAAAACACCGACCGCTTTACCCTCTGCATCCCCGGTGAAGAATACAGAAAAGCTCTCGGCTATTGCGGAAGTCACTCCGGCAGAGACGAAGACAAGCTGGCCGCCTGCGGACTCTCCTCCGTTGAGATAGACGGCATTCCCGCAATTGAACAGTCCCACACCGTGCTGATGTGCAAAAAGCTCTACGCACAGTTTTTGCAGGAGGATTGTTTCATCGAGACCTCTCCCATTCCCCGTTACTATCCCGAAAAGGATTACCACTGCATGTATATCGCAGAAATCACCGATATTTATGTTAAAGAATAATTTCGCGGCTTCACAGCTTTAAATTGTGATAAAACTCTTGAAAAAAGCTGTTTCATATGATAAAATAGCTTAAAACCTACTTCACTTTTGCAGAATTTAGCTGTATGTTAATTTTAAAGGGGGCCTAATCGCCATGCGAAGTGCCGCATTCCCCGGAGAGGGGAGGATCGACAATTCATAATTAAAGGAGATAACATATGTCATATACACCGCGAATAAACGAAACCGTACTTAACATTAAACCTTCCGGAATCCGAAAATATTTCGATCTTTTGGATGACAGCTGTATCAGCCTCGGCGTTGGCGAACCGGATTTTCCCACTCCGGACAGCATCCGTCACGCTGCCGCCGAAACAATCTATCACAACAGGATACCCTATACCGCCAATGCAGGTATGCCCAAGCTGCGCCAGCTCATCCTCGATTACATCTCCGAGCGTTTCGGTATGGAAGGTTATGAAATACAGAACACTCTTGTAACCATCGGTGCGGGACACGCCGCTGACCTTGCTTTCCGTGTTGCCATCAATCCCGGCGACGAGGTCATCTACACCACTCCCACCTATGTAACCTACGAACCCGGCATCCGCCTTTGCGGAGGAATCCCCGTTGCTGTGGAGACCGATGCCGCTCACCACTTCAAGCTCACTCCCGAAGCCTTGCGTGCGGCAATAACCCCCAGAACCAAGGTTCTTCTCCTCGCCTATCCCACTAACCCCACCGGCGGAATTATGGAGCGTGAAGACCTCGAAGCCATTGCCGAAGTTATCCGTGAGACTGACATCACCGTTATTTCGGATGAAATCTACGCTGAACTTACCTACAACGGCAAACGCCATGTATCCATCTCATCTCTTCCCGGTATGCAGGAGCGCACCATTGTGCTCAACGGCTTCTCCAAATCCTTTTCCATGACCGGATGGCGTCTCGGCTTTGCCGTCGGCCCTGTGGAATACATCTCCATGATGACCAAGATCCACCAGCTCACCGTGCTCTGCGCACCTACCACCGCACAGATCGCAGGCTGCTACGCTCTTGAGCAGGGCTTTGAGACCGGTTGGGCAGATGTGAACGCAATGATCGCTGAATACGATGCCCGCCGCAGATATCTTGTGGATGCCTTCAACTCGCTCGGTCTCACCTGTGCAAACCCCGAGGGCGCTTTCTATGTCTTCCCCTCCATTGAATCCACGGGACTTTCCTGCACGCAGTTCTGCGAACAGCTGCTTGAACGCAAAAAGGTGCTTGTCATCCCCGGTGATGCCTTCGGTGATTCCGGCAAGATGCACGTCCGCGCCTGCTACGCCACCTCTATGGACGACCTAAAAGAGGCGGTCAGCCGCATCTCGGACTTCCTTGACGAGCTGAAGCAAGGCAAATAATTTGACACAAATAATTAAGGACGCATATCAAACCTGATGTGCGTCCTTTTTGTTTTGTCATCAATGCTGCTGTCTTTTATGAAAAAGTCTTCACTTTAAAACACCCGCCCTCTCCCCGCATTGTAATGCGGGGCGCCTCCTTTCAGGCGGTGGGTCAGCCGCAGGCTGACTGAGAGGGCGGGTATTTAGTTTGTACGGTGCTATTTAAACAGCTTTGCGCTCTCACGGAGCAGCAGATTTCTGCGGTAAATCTCCTCGTATTCTGCCTTGTGGGCAACGTCGGGATGATAGGTCACGAAATCCACGGTACCCATATGCTCGTAGGCCTCCATGGGGTTGTTGTATATGCCTGCCGCAACGGCTGCAAACATGGCCGTACCCATTGCAGGACCTTCTTTTATTACACCAACCTCAATGGGCATACCAAGAATATCGCTGTATTGCTGCATGAGAAGCGGATTTTTAAGGGCAATTCCACCCGTTGCAACAATGCGTTCTATTTTGATGCCGTATTTTGCAAATTCCTCGATCTGCACCCTTGCACCGCAGACGATTGCCTGAAGCAGCGCCAGATAGATATCCTGCGGCTTTGTCTCCAGCGACATTCCCGCAAACATTCCGCGCAGTTCAAGGTCACAGGGAACATTTCGGCTGCCGTTCCACATATCCACCGCCACAACACGGTTTTTCCAGGGCTCGGATATCTTTTGGAGCATCAGGTCGTGGGGAGATATGCCCTTGCGTTCCGCCTCGTCGCGTTCCTTTGCGGGAAGCATATTTTCCATAAACCAGCCCAGCATATCTCCTGTGCAGTTTTGTCCCGATTCGGCGCTGCAAATTCCTTTTACAATTCCGTGACGTGCAATTCCGCAGATGCCGTAGATATCGCAGAGCTCGTCCGTCTGTACGGTCAGCACGTTGGATGTGCCCACCACCATTGCAGCCTCGCCGTTTCTCATTGCGCCAAGAGTTACAAGGGATGTGAAACCGTCCACAAGACCTGCGGCAACCACAACATCATCCTTAAACCCGAACCTTTCACAGAGTTCTTTTTTCATATATCCCGCTGCGTCGCCCGTATATTTCACGTCGCCGCGCAGCAGATATTTATATTCTTCCGCAAAACCTTCACGGAGTCCGTTCAAAAACTCATCGGAGGGGAAACCCAGGTCCTCTGCCCACATACTCTTAAAGCACATTGCATTGATGCTTCTCACCATTTTGCCGCAAAGCAGATATGTGAGATAGTCGCAAAGGTCAGCTGCAATGTCCATTTCGCCATAGACTTCAGGATCTTCGTCTCTTGTCTCAAGCAGCTTCGGAATTACCCATTCGCTGGAAACGTTTCCGCCGGTACGTCCCAAAAACGGCTCGTTCATGCTTTTGGCAAGCTCCAGCGCCTCTGTTGCCTGCTTTTGTGCCGTATGGCGCTTCCACAGCTTCACCTGTGCATTGGGACGGTTGGCAAATTCCGCTCTTCTGCCAAGTGCAATGCCGTTTTTATCCAGCGGCACCAAGGTCAGGGAGGTTGCATCCACACATACAGCGGCAACACTCTCTGCATATCCGTCTGCGGTGACTGCCTCCAGCAGCTTCATCAATGCACTGTCGTAATCCTCTATTGGCACCAGCGAATCCTCCGGCACGCCGTGTTTATACTCAACGCTGTGAGAACACAGCACCTCGCCGTTTGCGCTGTCCACCAAAATTGCTCTGGCAGACTGGGTGCCAAAATCTATACCGATCACAGTTTTCATATACACATCACCTTTACAGAACGTCTTGTGCCGTCTTTGAGCTCTTTGAGCACCTGAGGAAGCTCTTCGTGGGTGGGTCGGTCGGTTATGAGGTCGGCGGCTTCAAACCTGCCCTCGTCCATCATCTTCACGGTGTATGCCCACTCATCCACGGGATAGGGTGCACGGCTGGAGTTCCACACACCGTTTATCTCCAGTTCTTTGCGGAGAATGGTGCTGTGTATCTTCAGCGGAAGCTCGGAATTGCCCATGGGATTTCCCAGCAGCGCAATGCAGCCGCCTCCACGGACACACTCAACACAGCTTATCAGCGCCTTGCCGGAGCCTGTGCCCTCTATTGCGGCATCTGCCAGGCGGCCGTTGTTAAGGCTCTTTATGGCTGCTATGAGGTCTTCTTCTCTCGAATTTATTGCATTCAAACCCTTGCTTTTTGCAAACTCAACCTTTTCCGCAACGATATCCACCAACAGCGGCTCTGCACCGAAGATGCGTGCCCATCTTGCCGCCATTATGCCGATGGGACCTGCACCAAAGATCACCGCAAACTGTCCTGCCGTTATCTTTGCACGGCGGACGGCGTGCTGTGCCACGCAGGCAGGCTCTGTCATCGCCAGCAGCTCCATGGGAGCGGACTTTGCACGGATGAGGTGCCACTCGGAGGGCAGCAGACAGTATTCCGCAAAACCGCCGTCGCTTCTGGAGCCGAGATAATCGTATTTTTCGCACATAACATATTTGCCAACGGTGCAGGGATCGCACTTGCGGCAGGGAATAAGCGGGAAAACAGCGCCTTTTGCGCCGATGAGGGAGCTGTCTGCCTTTTCGCCAACGGCGACAACCTCGCCTGCAAACTCATGCCCGATGGTCAGCGGATAAATTCCGCTGCTCGTGCCGTGCTCAAAGGTGCGTGGCAGATCGGAACCGCAGACGCCGCAGGCACCCACCTTTATCAAAAGCTCTTCCCCGTGAGGCACGGGAATATCTATCTCGTCGCAGCGAATATCTCCGATGGAATGAAGTCTTACCGCTTTCATATCACTCACTCCTTGTCGTAATCTATCTCTACACATTCTCTGAATTTTTTGATATTTTCTTCCACAGTTGCGCCCTTGCTGAAGATGCTGGAGGAGCCGCAGACAAAGATATCTGCTCCTGCTTTGCGCATCTTCACCGCATTTTCAAAGCTGACGTTGCCGTCAACTTCAATGAGCACATTCTCTCTGTCGCTTTCATCCAGCATTGCACGCAGACGTCGGATCTTATCAAGTGTCTGCGGCACCAGTTTCTGTCCCGCATAGCCGGGGTTGACGGTCATCAACAGAATTGCATCCACGTAATCCAGCACCTCTTCTATCATGCAGAGAGGTGTTGCAGGGTTGAGGGCTGCCATTGGCTTTGCGCCGTAGGATCGTATTTTTGCCAGCACTCTCTGCAGATGCTTTGTGGTCTCGACATGTACCGAAACAAACTCTCCGGGCTGAATGTCGAACCAATCCAGTTTGTCCTCGGGGCGGTCTATCATAAGATGTATATCCAGCGGAATGTGACTTGCTTTTCTAAGATTTTTGGTGCTCTCGGTGCCTATCATCAGGTTGGGCACAAAAATGCCATCCATAACATCAACGTGGAGCAGTTCGATTTTGCCCTCCTCCAGCTGATCCAAAGTTTTTTCTGCACCTCTCCATTCGGATACACACATCATCGAAGGCGCCAACATAGGTCTGTTCAT
>JAFSHJ010000276.1 GCA_017440425.1 Oscillospiraceae bacterium
CCCCGAAGGCTGAGATCAAACGTCGCGTTGAAGAAGCTGCTCGTATCCTCGACATCACCCACCTTCTCGACAGAAAGCCGAAGGCTCTCTCCGGCGGTCAGAGACAGCGTGTTGCTCTCGGTCGTGCTATCGTTCGTGAGCCTAAGGTATTCCTCCTCGACGAGCCTCTCTCCAACCTGGATGCTAAGCTCCGTGCACAGATGCGTACCGAGCTCATCAAACTCCACAAGAAACTCGGAACAACCTTTATCTACGTTACACACGACCAGGTCGAGGCTATGACCATGGGTGACCGTATCGTTGTTATGAAGGACGGCTTCATTCAGCAGTGCAATACTCCTCAGTATCTCTATGAGAAGCCCGCTAACCTGTTCGTAGCAGGATTCATCGGATCCCCCCAGATGAACTTCATCGACGCTGTTCTTGAAAAAGAAGGCGACAAGTATGTTGTTAAATTTGGTCCCGAATACGCTTTTGCTGCAGAGCTCACAGCTGAGAAGGCTGCAACAGAAGGCATCGATGAGTATGTAGGCAAAGAAGTTATCATGGGTATCCGTCCTGAGCATCTCGACGATAACGTTGATGTTGTTGCTAACGCTACTTCCGGTGTTGCTGAGTGCCACGTTGAAGTTACCGAGCTTATGGGTGCTGAGACTTACCTCTATCTCACCTGCGGCGATTCCAACATGACCGCTCGTGTTGACCCGTCCACAAAGGCTAAAGCCGGCGATACCATCAAGATCTCCCTTAACCTCAACAAGATCCATCTCTTTGATAAGGATTCCGAAAAGGTTATCTGCAACTGATTATAAAATCAATTCAAGAGAGAAGCGAAAGCTTCTCTCTTTTTTTGTGCTCATAAAAATTTATGGCAGATTACGGCAAATACAATGGAAAAATTTTGAAAGGTGTGCTATAATAAAAAACAATTCAGGTTGTTAACAAAAATATCATTTCAGATATAGCAGGAGGATATACGCAATGTTTATCTGCCCAAATTGCAAAATGAAATATGAGGGAGAAGGCGGATTCTGCGAAGAGTGCGGAACAAAGCTTGAAGAGATAAGCTTCTGCCCACAGTGCGGAGGAGAAAAGGCGCCGGATGAGAATTTGTGCAAAAAATGCGCAGCGGCAGCTGTGGCTGCAGCAGAGGCAAAAGAAGAGATAGCAACGATTGCGGACACCGAAAAAGGCAAAAAGAAATCACTTAAATGGCTGGCATTGGGCGGCGTGGCAGCGGCTGCACTTCTGCTGGTGGTGGCAGTGGTGATAGCTGTGGTGTTGCTTGTTGGCGGCAAAGGAGACAAGAGCAACAACTACGGAATCTATCTCAAGGACAGAGAGCTTTATTATACCGATTATTCGGAGGAGGGCGGAAAACAGCTCACAGCGCAGTTTATAAGCGCCTCCAATAACATTGCGGACGAGGGGCTGGCGGAGTCAAAGTATACCATCAACAGCCTGATGTCTGTCACATCAAACGGCAACAGAATGTTCTATCCCGATGAGATAGACGACAGCGGTGCTTACACAGTCTATTACCGCGACCTCAACAAAAAAAGAGCCGAGCCGGTTGTGGCTGTGGAGAATGTTGCCGCATATACAATCAATGAAGACGGCAGCGAAATGCTGTATATAAAGAGCAAAAACCGCACCCTTTGCTACAGCAATTTTAAAGAAGAGCAGGAGATAGCCAAGGATGTTGAGATAGTTTATACCTACAACGGTGTTGAAAAGATAATCTACAAAACCTACGATGGTAGCCTTTTCCTGTGGTATAAGGGCGGCGAGAGCAGGAAGATAGCCTCGGAATGTGAGGTTTCAAACGCTGTAGGCTCGGTGAATTGGGAACTGAACACCGTTTATTACACCAAAGGCAACAGCCTCTACAGATGGAAAGAGGAAGACAACAGCACCGTCAAGATCGGTGATGATATTCTGCGTATAATCTGCATCTACACCACCGGAGAGATGTATTTTGTGCGTGAACAAGAGAATACCGTCAGCCTTATGGACTATGTCTATGACGATATGGCGGAATATGATGCGGAATTGGAGGAGCCTGAGGAGCCTCAGTATCCTCAAAAGCCGATATATCCCAAGCTGAGCAACTTTAAGAGTATGGAGCGCTATCTGGCAGCGGTGAAAGAATATCCCATCAAGTTGGAGGAATACCGCTTTAAGCTGAAGGAATATAACGGCAAGCTGGCAAAATACAACAAGGCATACGAGGAATATGAGCAGAAGCTCTTCAGAGACGGTATCCGCGAAAGCCTGAAAGAGACTATCATCTCCGAAAAAACTTATTCCCTCTGCTATTTTGACGGCACCAAGGAAACAGTGCTCACCGACGAAC
Source organism: Oscillospiraceae bacterium (assembly GCA_017440425.1). Lineage (GTDB taxonomy): Bacteria > Bacillota > Clostridia > Oscillospirales > Ruminococcaceae > SIG526. Next base: position 2,357 of record JAFSHJ010000276.1, read on the forward strand.
TGGATAACTATTCCGTGAGATGCTCCTATAACAATGCAAAAGCTGTGTTTGCAACCGAAAAAAAGGTCAACGCGGATAAGATAAACTTTATGGAGCTGACCAACGAGCAGGCTATATTTGAGTTCCAACAGAAACTGAACGAGACAGTAAGAGAAAATTATGCCGTTTCCGGCGGTAAGGTATCCGAAATAACCGCGGAAAACGCAACAGGCTTCAGAGTTTCCACATACGGCGAATACATTGCTTACATAGAAGATGTTACCGGTGAAAACGTGGGAGACCTTTATATGGTAACGTTTGAAGGCGATGAGCTTGGCAAAGCAGAGCTTGTGGACAAAGATGTTTACGGAGGCAACATAGGCTGGACACAAACTGACCGCATCGCCTATTACAAAAACATATCTACCGGTTCCGTGTTCATCGGAGACTACTACATTGAGGGCAAGCTTATTGCAAAAGATATAGTAAGCAACAGCATGTTCAGAGGCGACGAGGTCTATTACTACACAAACTGGAACGAGGCGAAGGGCTGCGGAACGCTGAATGTGTATATCAACAATGGCGACGGCAACTATATGACCTTTGAGCTTGCAGATGCCGTATATGAATATGGCTTCACAAGCGACGGCGGAGTGCGTTATCTCTGCAACCGCAATGCAGATAATAATTGCGGCGAGCTCTATGTCTATAACAACGGCGAAACCGTCAAGGTGGATGACAACGTTATGTTGATCATAGATCCGCGAAATTACACAACACGCACTATACGGTAAAATAAAAAATACCGACAGGATAACCTGTCGGTATTTTTTGTAGTTGATTTGCGGTTTAGTCCAGATATGTGTGGATAGCTTCGTCCAGCATTGCCATTTCATCAGCGGAGAGGCTCCAATCGAAGGCAGCGACGTTTTCAAATATCTTGCGGCGCTGCTGGGAACCTACGATGCAGGTGGAGATAAACTCTTTCTGTGCGCACCAGTTAATGGCGATCTGGGAGAGGGGAACGTTGTCGTGCTCGGCAGAAATGCGGTCCATAACCTTGACTACCTCCATTATCTTGGAGAAGGTGGGCTCCTGAAAGTGCTTATAGAAGCGGTTGCGGCTGTCGCTGGGGGCATATTCTTTAACTTCGCGAATAGCGCCGGTGAGAATGCCGCCGCCCAAAGAGCCGTATGTCATAACGCCGATATCCTTCTCGGCTGCCCATTTGATCTGAGCCTCGTTGCCGCGGCTGACCATGGAATACTGGGGCTGATATGCCTCAATGGTGCAGTAGCGGTCAACCTCTTCCATCTGCTCCCTGGAGAAGTTGGAAACGCCTACGTGGAGGATCTTGCCCGCCTTTTTAAGGTCGCTCAAAATGCCCATTGTCTCCTCGAAGGGGGTTTTTGGGTCGGGCCAATGGATAAGCATAATGTCGATGTAGTCGGTCTGCAGGTTGCGCAGAGAATCATCTATCTGCTGAATTATCTTGTCGCGGCTGCAGTCACGGATGTAGTTGACGCCGTCGTTGAAGAAGTTTCCGCATTTGGTGGATATGACCACCTCGTGACGCTTGCCCATGTTTTTCAGGGCGCGTCCCAGCATGCGTTCAGCCTCGCCGTTGTTGTAGGCGGGAGCGGTGTCGATGAAGTTGATGCCTGCCTCAACAGCGGCATAAATGGCATCCAGACGGGTCTCTTCGGAGTTGCTGTCCCAGCCTGCGCCGCCGATTCCCCAGGTGCCAAGGCACATCTCGGAGACCTGCAGCTCGGTTTTACCAAATCTCTTGTAACGCATATTATAAATTCCTTTCATGTTCAAAAATAGCTTCCACTTTTATTATACAACATTTTTAAGTGAAAGAAAAGTCCCGAAGGTTTTATAAAACAATTTTTGCTGTTCCGTCATGCCTGGGTGATAAACATTTCGTTTCGGTATTGATGGGGCGGTACGGAATAGAACTTTTTAAATGAGCGGGAAAAATAGTTTGGGTCGGTGAAACCGCAGGATAAGCTTATCTCATTTATGCTGAGCGAGGTGCTCTGCAGCAGCCGGGAAGCAATTTTTAGGCGGTATTCAAGAAGATAGTGCTGCACCGATACTCCCGTAAATTGCTTGAATATCCTGAACAGATGCGAGCGGCTGATGCCGGCATAGCGTGCAATGTTTTCTACGGTGATGTTGTGGGAATAGTTGGTGTGGATAAACCTCACCGCCATAGATACATATTGATCTGATTGGGGAACAGAATCTGCGTATCCCATAGTTTCTGCAACAGATGCAAACAGATGAAACGCATTGGCGGTATATAGGAGGTCTCGTCCGGGAGAGGGCGGGAGCTCGTAGCTGCTGCGGATATATTCCACGGCAGCGATATCAAACCGCAGGATAGGCTGATTGATGCTGAGTCCAAGTTTATTCAGAATAATTTCCGCATCGCTGCCGGAAAATGCCATCCAGTAATATTCCCAAGGGTCTTTATCATCGGCGCGGTAGTAGGTGGAGTCGCCGGGCACGATCAAAAATCCCTCACCTGCGGAGAGGGAGTAGGTCTTGCCCTTGCTGATGAAGATACCCTTGCCCGAGCGGATAAAATGTATTATAAAATGTGTTCTGATCGCAGGACCAAAGTGATGGGACGGCTCGCATTGCTCATAGCCGTAAAAGTCAACGGTGAAGGATGGCTTTTGGTCGGCGGTGTCGGCAAAATCAAAATTGGAAAGCATAGCTCAACCTCAAAAATAGTGTTATAATAATTTTAACTCATAAGCAGCAGGTTTACAAGGGCAAATAACAATAAAAACAGCGGAAAAAACGTTTTAAAAAACCTTTTAATGTGATATAATTAGTTGAAATCAGGCGAAACTCTTTATAGATATAACAGCAAAGGAGTATTTTTATGAGCGAAAGAACCTCTCTCGATACAATTTGTGCCTCCCTCTGCACGATAATGGGAGTTGATATACCAAAATGTGCGGCAGCGCCCTGCCAAGTGCTTACAGACTATGCAGACAATGCCTTCGCAGGAGAGCGGGCAGACCGCATTTTTATGTATAACCCCGATGCCATTGCGGAGTGGATATACCGCAAATATCCGCAGTTTACCGCTGCAATGACTGCCCGTACGGATTTTGAACTGCCGCTGGATTGCGTTATGCCGTCGGTAACACCTGTGTGCTTCGGTACGATGTACACCGGAGCACAGCCCGATATACACGGCATAAAGGGCTATAAAAAGCCCGTTATTCAAATAGATACAATATTTGATGCGATCATCAGAAGCGGTAAAAAGCCTGTTATAATCGCACAGACGGAGAGCAGCCTTGCCAAGATATATCTCGAGCGGGATATGGATTACTTTATTTACGATACAGTGGAAGAGATACACGCCAAAACCGCAGAGCTGATAATGGCTGATGAGTACGACTTCTACGTTGTATATAACGATACCTACGACACGATAATGCACCGCTACGGCCCCGAAAGCACAGAGGCACTTGCGGCGCTTTATGCAAATGCGCAGACCTTTGCAGAGATGAGCGTTTTGATAGAAAAGCATTGGAAGCAGCACAACACAGTGGTTGGTTTTGCCATGGACCACGGCTGCCACGAGATAGACGGAGGCTGCGGTTCCCACGGTCTTGATATGGATGAGGATATACAGATAGTGCATCGCTATAAGGCATATCCAAAGAGCATGTGACAGAGTGAAGAGCCGCTCACAAAGCCCCCGCAAAAGAAAACATAGCCCTGCATCACCGTTTTACGGCGATGCAGGACATTGAAAATGTTACAGCCCACCGATAATCTATCGGCGGGCTGTTGCTATGTTTTCTTTTGCGGGCTGCCTGCTTTGTGAGCGGCTCACGGTTTTGTCAAACCATATCCATCAGCTGTCGGATAGAGAGATAACGGGCATCTTCGGAGCGGCAGCGGCGTCCACGAAGGAAATGCATTTGAGATTCCTATGTCTCTCGGATCTCTATCCGAATACCTCTGCGTAGAACGGACCGCCATGATGCGCGAAATCCGCAAGATGAACGAAGAGGGGATTATCGAGTCCAATCGAAGACAGTTTAAATTGCTGGCGTAAAGCAATAGGTAGGCCCCTTGCTAATTGGGATTGCGTAACCTGGCTCTAGGATGGGGCTTTTTATACATTTTTCAAAATCAGGTGCGCAGAGCATTTGAAAAACGGGGAATTCTCACCGTTTTCAAGAATCAGGTGCGTAAGCCTGTTGCTGAGTGGGGAAATTTAGATAAAATTCTTTCTTTGCTACCACAAAAAGCTGTGCAAATCGCAAAGGAAATTAACCTGCCGAAGTCTCGCGGTAATCAAAATCAAAAAGCTGGCTGAAATCCCCACGTCAGACGATGTCTGCGCACTTTAATA
>JAFSHJ010000277.1 GCA_017440425.1 Oscillospiraceae bacterium
CTCTTGCCGAGCGATACGGCAGCACCGTTGCCGCCATTTCTGCTGCAAACCCCTCTGCTATTCCCGAAAACCTGCGCATCGGCACCACCTTAACCATTCCCTATGCTTTCCCTCTCGTTCCAACCGGCATCAGCTACACATCCGAGCTGGTCTCCTTCATTGCGGAGGGGCTGCGTGCGCGGTATCCTTTCGTCGCATCCACCTCCTACGGAAAAAGCTCTTTGGGACGTGATCTGCCTCTGCTTATTATGGGCACCGGCGACACCGAGGTGTTTTACAACGCATCTCACCACGCAAACGAGTGGATAACAACTCCAGTGCTGCTGAAATTTTTGGAGGAATATGCTGCCGCCTATGCTTTCGGCGGTGATTTATTCGGTTTTTCCGCAGCCTATCTTTTTGACAAAGTCACCCTTTACATTGCACCGCTTGTGAATCCCGACGGCATTGACCTTGTCACCGGTGCTGTCACAGACGGTGATCCCGGTTATTCCACCGCCCGTGCCATCTCGGAGAATTATCCCTCCATTCCTTTTCCCTCCGGCTGGAAGGCAAATATTCTCGGCACAGACCTGAACCTAAACTATCCTGCCGGCTGGGAGATGGCAAAAGAGATAAAATATGCCCAGGGCTTCGTCTCGCCCTCCCCCAGAGATTTTGTGGGTGTTTCACCTCTCTCCGCCAAAGAATCCCTAGCCGTCTATCTTCTCACCCGCAGGTATAATTTCGCTCTAACCCTCTCCTATCACTCCCAGGGTGAGATCATCTACTGGAAATATCTCGACTATCTGCCTCCTGATTCCTATGAAATAGCTCTCAAAATGAGTGCAGCCAGCGGTTATCTTCTCGAGGAAACGCCCTATGCTTCCGGTTTTGCCGGTTACAAGGATTGGTTTATTCAGGAATTTAACCTTCCCGGCTACACCATAGAGGTGGGGCTTGGCTCAAGTCCGCTGCCTCTCTCTCAATTCGATAAAATATACCGCGACAACATCGGCATTCTTGCTCTCGTCATGGCTGCGGTTTGAATTGAGTTCCCTCGGTTTGTTCGCACCCCAAACGCCGACGGGGAATGTGATTCAAAATTATTGCACAATTTTGAATCGGCGGTGTTACCGCCCCAAAGGCCCCGCCTTTGGACATTCCCCGTCGGCGTTGCGTTTTAAATCTTGAACAATAAGTAAAAATCTTCAGCCGCAGCCATTTTCCATTGTAATTATGCCGATTTCGTGCTATAATTCCTATGAATGATTTTTAAAGTGTGGTGTAGCAATGGTCTTCAGCAGTATACTGTTTTTGTTCAAATTTCTGCCGATAACCCTTTTGATATATTATATCGTCCCCAAAAAACTGAAAAACCTTGTTTTGTTGGTGGCAAGCCTCTTCTTCTATTCCTGGGGTGAGCCAAAATATTTTCCCTTGATGCTTGCCTGCATCCTTGTCAACTATGTTGCAGCGCTTTTGATAGACAAGCATCGTGAAAAGCGGACATTCATCGGTTGGATGATCGGTTTAGCCGTGTTTTTTGATCTCGGCTGTCTCGTCTTCTTCAAATATTCCGATTTTTTCATCTCCAACATCAACTCGCTGCTTGGCACCGCAATACCGCTGCTGAAGCTGACTTTGCCTCTTGGAATCAGCTTCTACACCTTCCAGACTATGGCATATACCATCGATGTCTACCGTGGAAAGGTGAAAGCGGAGCGAAACATCATCAACCTTGCTGCATTTGTGGTGCTCTTCCCCCAGCTTATTGCAGGTCCCATCGTGCTCTACGATGACGTTGCAGCCGCCCTGCGTGACCACAGGATAACCAAACAGCACCTGCTGGACGGAATAAGACTTTTTATCTTTGGTTTGGGCAAAAAGGTGCTCATCGCCAACAACGTGGGTGCGCTGTGGACTCAGGTGAACGAACTTGGCTTCCAAAACATCTCCACACCGCTGGCATGGCTTGGCATCATCGCATTCTCTCTGCAGATTTACTTTGATTTCAGCGGATATTCCCTTATGGCCATCGGTCTCGGCAAGCTTATGGGCTTCGATTTCCCCACCAACTTCAACTTCCCCTATATCTCCAGGAGCTTTACCGAATTTTGGCGCCGCTGGCACATCACCCTCGGTTCCTGGTTCAGAGAATACCTCTACATCCCACTTGGAGGCAACCGCAAAGGCTATGCCCGCACCGTCATCAACCTGCTGATAACATGGGCTGCAACCGGCTTTTGGCACGGCGCAAACTGGAACTTCCTCCTTTGGGGTCTGCTGTTCTTTGTGCTTCTCTCCGTTGAAAAGAGATGGCTGCTCAAATATCTGGACAAAGGCAAGGTTTGGCCACACATCTACACTCTGTTTATTCTTGTGCTGAGCTGGGCGCTGTTTGACATTACCGATATGACAAACCTCGGTCTGTTCTTCACCCGCCTCTTCGATTTCACCGGCGGCTCCGACTGGATCTACTACCTGAGAAACTATGCCGCATCCATTGTTGTTGCGATCATCTTCTGCATTCCCGTGGTGGAAAAGGCTTACAACAAGGTGAAAAACAACCTCATCATCGACCTGCTCGTCCTCAGCGTGATCCTCTTCCTGAGTATCAGCTACCTTGTGGATTCCACCTACAACCCCTTCCTTTATTTCCGTTTTTAATTCTCATTCCGCTTGTCTGGAGGAATTGTTTTGAAAGATTTTTTCAAGAAAAATCACGCTGTCATAATTATAATTTTCTTTGCTGCGGTTTTGTTCTCACTCTCACTTTTGGATGTGGTCACCCCTGACCGCACCTATTCCGACACGGAAAACCGTCAGCTCTCCTCTGCGCCGAAGCTTACCTTTAAATCTTTGGTGAATGGAAAGTACTCTTCCGATTACGAAGAGTATATTAACGACCAGTTTATACTCAGAGATTTCTGGATCGACGTAAAATCCTATACGGAATCGCTGCTTGGTAAAACCGAAACCAACGGCATCGTCTACGGCAAAGACGGATTTATGTTCGAAAAGTATTATTCCGTCAGCGACCGCAG
>JAFSHJ010000278.1 GCA_017440425.1 Oscillospiraceae bacterium
CCTCTCACCCGCTGCGCGGGAGCTCTCCCAAAGGGAGAGCCTTTTCCTATACTTTCCCCTTAATTATGCCTCTCCCCTTGGAAGAGGTGTCTGCCTCGCTGACGGAGAGGGCATATAAAACGACATCGAAATGCACATTTTAGCTCATAAGTTTTCGCTTACCCTCTCACCCGCTGCGCGGGAGCTCTCCCAAAGGGAGAGCCTTTTCCTATACTTTCTCCTTAATTAAGCCTCTCCCCTTGGGAGAGGTGTCAGCCTCGCTGACGGAGAGGGCATATAAAACGCAAAAATAATTATTCAAGAAGATGGCTTAATGGAAAAAATATTTTTAAAGAAAAACAACAATTTGTTGGAGAGCGCAAGATTTTTACGCCGTAATATGACTCTCCAAGAAAAGCATCTGTGGTATGATTTTTTACAACATTACCCTATCAAAATATACAAACAGCGCATTATAGACGATTTTATAATAGATTTCTATTGTCACCAAGCACTTCTCGCTATTGAAATTGATGGTTCTCACCATTATACCTCTGATGGCATGGCTTATGATAAAATAAGAACTTCTATTCTTGAACAATACGGAATAAAAGTAATACGCTTTTCCAACAGTGAAATTGATTATAACTTCAAATCTGTCTGCCTCACCATCGATAAATTAATTAAGGAACGAGCCGCCACGCAAAAATAAAAAAGCCGATGCGTAATTTGCATCGGCTCGTTGTTTTTTTATTATTCTTCGCTGCTGAAATTTTTCACTCTGTCCACCACGTATCTCTTGAAATCGGGGAGCTGGTGGTGATATTCTCCGCTCATATAGCTGGAGGTGAGGATAAAATCAGCGGTGGCACGGTTGTTTGCAATGGGGATATCGTAAACCTGGGCGATACGCAGCAGCGCCTTTACGTCGGGATCGTGGGGCTGTGCGGTGAGGGGATCGGAGAAAAAGATGACGATATCGATCTTTCCGTCCACGATGCGTGCACCTATCTGCTGGTCGCCGCCGAGAGGTCCGCTGTTATAGCCGCGGATGGGCAGCTCCGTGCGGTCTGCGATCATTCTTGCGGTTGTGCCTGTGCCGTATAAAAAGTGCTTTTTAAGTATCTCTTCGTTTTCTTTGCACCACTCAAGCATATCTTCCTTCTTGTTGTCGTGGGCAATGAGTGCAATGTGTTTCTGTTTGCCGATAACTACGTCTCTTTCGTATTCCATAATTCAAATCTCCTTTTTTGATCCTGCTACATCCGGATCTTTTATTTTTCTTCATTCTTTATCAATATAAATATATCACATCATTATTTTTATGTCAACGAGATTGTGTGCCTCACAGCTGATTTTTCTCCGCAGGACTTTGCTGTTGACTTTTCACTTTCACGGACATATCATATATTTAAACACTTTAAACTGTGAGGTTTTCCCCTGTTTTGCTGTGTAATGGTTGAAAGGCAAAAAACGCCTTTCGGAAAGGAGATGTCCTATGGACAACGGTGCAAGTAGCTACCGCCGTTTCCGTGACAACGGTGATGAAAACGGGCTTGCCGAAATTATAAGGCTCTACCGTGACGGACTGATCTTCTATCTCAACAGCATTGTGGGCAACATTCACCTTGCAGAAGAGCTTGCCGAAGACACCTTTGTTCTGCTTGGCACCAAAAAGCCAAAGAACAAGGGCGGCGCCTCCTTTAAGACTTGGCTCTACACCATTGGCAGAAACCTTGCCATCAACCATCTGCGGAAGCATTCCAAAATGAAGAAAATATCGGTTGACGAGCTGGCGGAGCTGATGGATGATGAAAGTGACCTGGAAAAGCTTTATCTCCGTGATGAGCGCAGCATAACCGTTCACCGTGCCCTTGGGACGCTCAAGGCGGAATACCGCCAGGTTTTGTGGCTTGTCTATTTTGAGGGGCTCAGCCACAAAGAGACCTCTGCTGTTATGAAGAGATCCGTTCACAACATAGATACCCTTGTTTACCGTGCCCGTAAAGCGCTGAAAACACAACTTGAAAGGTCGGGATTTTTCTATGAAGAACTATGACGAAACCATTGCAAGCGTTTTTGAACGCATTGAAAAACACAACACTCAAAGACAACGGCGCATTGCGACCCTGCAAAGAGCTGCCGTGGCTGTCGGCTGCATCTGTCTTGCGGTGCTGGTCGGCTCTGTAATACGCAACACTCTTCCGCAGATGCCCCTTGAGGACAGCACGGGAGAGATGTTCCCCCACTCTTCCGAAGCATCTTCTGCGGAAAGCAGCGGCGATGAGAGCTCCCGTCACAACGCAGAAGCCTCTCAAGACAGCAAAGATGAGTCTTCCCAAAGCAGCGAGCCGCAAACTTCTCAGCAGGTTATAGAAAACAGCGGAACTGTTACTTCTCCTGCCGTGGTTGACAACATAAATTTTGTCACCTCCGAAGATATCCTTGATTTATCAAGAGCAAAACAAAACATTAACCTTCACCTCGGTGATTTCATTGAAATGACCCCTGCAGAGATCAACGTATATTACGGCACCGATATCTTCCCCGACAGCATTCCCGATGACCTGACCGAAGTCGACCAAACTTTCGGCATATACAGACGCAACGGCGGCAAGGGTGAGGTTTATTGGGACACCAACCAAATTTGGTATACCAACGAGGACGTTACCAGAGAAATTTCCATCTCCGTGGACAAAGACACCCTGCCCTTTGATTTTTGCGGTATTTTTGCGGCTGTGGACAGCTTCTCCGTGATAAACGGCACAAAGGTGGGGCTTGCGCAAAGCAGAAGCGGCGAGTTTTTGTTTGCCGAATTCACCTATCAAGAGGTAGGCTTCCGCATTATTGCAAGCGGTGTCACGCAGGATGAATTTATCGCCGTTGTGAGATCTCTGCTGGATTGACAAACCGCCTCGAACGAGCTATAATGTTTGCCGAGGTGATAACAATGAGAACTTTACTTATACTTGTTGACGGTATGCGTCCCGATGCGCTGACAAATATCCCCACGGCACAAAAGATAATTGCCCGTGCAAAAAGCACAATGTCCGCACGCACGGTGATGCCTTCTGTAACTCTGCCCTGCCATGTTTCCCTCTTCCACAGCGTGGATCCCGCAAGGCACGGCATTATGACCAACACCTACGTTCCTCAGGTGCGGCCCATAAACGGCTTGTGCGAGGTGCTCTCAAGAGCAAACAAATCCTGCGCCTTTTTCTATAACTGGCACGAGCTCCGTGACCTTGTCCGTCCCGGTTCTCTCACCTATTCCTGCTATATGAGCGGCGGCAGGCTGGGATATGACAAAGTTGTCCCCCGCATTACCGACCATGCCATAGAATTTCTCAATGAGAACCCCACCGACTTCACCTTCCTCTACTATGGCTATCCCGATGCCGCAGGACACAACTTTGGCTGGATGGGCGAAAAATATCTGGAAAGCGTGAAAATCTGCTGGGACAACATCGAAAAAGCCATAAACGCTCTCCCCGATGACTACACCGTGATAATAACCGCTGACCACGGCGGACATGACCGCACCCACGGAAGCGACATGGACGAGGATATGATCATTCCTCTGATCCTTCTCGGCTCTGCTGCAGACAAGCTTGTCAGCCTTGAAAATGCCAACATCAAAGACATTGCGCCCACAATCACCGCACTTCTCGGTGTGCAGCCCGACCGCGAATGGGAGGGCAAAAGCCTTATTTGACTTGCAAAAGAAAAGCACTTATGACAAAAGTCATAAGTGCTTTTTTGTTACTTCTTTTTCTCGAAAAACGAGATAAACAGCGCCAGCACGGAAACCCCGAAAGCGCAGGACAAAACGAGGGAGCAAATGCGGCTGTTAAACAAACCCGCCGCACTTTTCATAAGCCTTGAAACTTCCAGCGTCCAGCCGGTTATCGATCTGTTTTCTTGCACCTCAACCGCACCCCGCCTTCTTATTTGCCGACACCTGTGGAGCCGAAGCCGCCGCTGCCTCTTTCGGTATCGTCCAGCTCTTCCGCTTCAATCCAGTTCTGCAGCACAACGGGAATGACCGCCATCTGCGCAATTCTGTCGCCGGATCTGATGACAAAAGCTGCATCGGAGCGGTTGTAAAGTCCCACCATTATCTCACCGCGGTAGTCGGAATCTATTACGCCCACGCAGTTGCCGGGGGTGATGCCTTTTTTAATGCCCAGTCCGCTTCTTGCAAAGATGAAACCGCCGAAGCCCTGCGGAATTGCAGCAGAGATGCCCGTTGGCACAAGCACGGTTTTGCCCGGCTCAATGACGATCTCTTCGCCAAAGCCGCTGTCGCTGCCGTCTGCCTTGGGGGCAAGTGCGGCACAGAGGTCGCAGGCGGCACTTCCGCCCGTCATAAGCTTGGGCAGCTGTGCATCCTCACGCAGTTTTTTTCCGTATACAACACATTCAAATCTCTCTGTCATAACTTTCTCCAACTTTATCTTTCGGATTTTTTAGCGGTTTGCTGTTTGTTCTTCTGCTGTCCCGCGCGGGTGAATTTGC
>JAFSHJ010000279.1 GCA_017440425.1 Oscillospiraceae bacterium
GAGTATGTGCCTGTAATTGGACCACCAATATTAACAAGGTTTGTTGTTGTATCTGTTGATGTTATTTCAACTATTGCAAAATCACCTAATCTTGTGATACCGGTATTTTGAGGGTCTGTATTGGCTTGCGCATAAACTATGTGTCCAATGAGGTAAGCGTTTGAGCTATCATTTACATATGGGTATGGAGATGGAGATGGATAGTTAGAAGGTCTTATATTTCCATGACCACAGGTTAGTATAGCCTTTCTGCCATTGTAAGTTCCGCATATACCAATAGACATAAAGCCACCATGGTCATCGTTGTAAATTTTATCGCCGCCCTTAAGCTGTGCCAATGCCTGCGAGGGTTCTCCTTCTTTAAAGGACACAAGAGAATTTTTAGCATATGTTGTTGAGACTTTGGATAAGTCATCTTTCAATAGCTCTATCTCATACTTGTTGTTGACAATGTCTACTCCGTGTGAAACAACACGTGTGCCGGAAGAGATAAGCTTATCAGCTACTTTCTTTTGTGCGACCAGTTCGTTGTATGAGTATTCAACCTGTTTTGTTTGAATGAGAGGAGAGCTTGCAATATAGGAAAGTACTTTTTTATTGGAGAATTTTTCTGTAAACTGTACCACTAATTTATTGTTTTCATCAATATATTCTCCTGCATAGTGGTCGGGATAAATCGGAACACCAAATTCGTCTTTTTCAAAAAATTCCATCAACTCAAAATAAGCTTCAAGTGCCGGAGTTTGTGCAGCCATTCTTTCCTGAACTTCTTTTGGAATTGCTTCTTCAAAAGTGGGTGCTGTGCTTATAGGTGTGTCAGTGCCAAAGGCTGTTGTACTGATTGAACACAGTAATAAAGCGGACAAGCACAATGCAATTATTTTTTTGAACATAATAAATCCTCCTTCTGTAATTTTACAAGATTTACGTTTGGCTAATAGAAGTAACTACTGAAACAAAAAAGCGCACAAGCAGACTAGCTTCAGTCCGGCTCATGCGCAAATGCAAAGTGTTTTGATTCGACCTCTCCACAACGGCGGACGGCACAAAAAACGCATTTGAAATAAACCGAACTGTCTGCGGTCAAAACAAATCATGTCGCTGCCTCCGTTCTCATCAAACATCAGACGTTTTGTGGTGTCTGTAATTTTATTATATCAAGCGGCAGGCAAATAGTCAAGCAACCGCTGTGCTCGGCAGAAAAGCTGCTGCCGGTTGCGGTGCAGGTCAATAAACTTGTTTTGAATTCTGCAGTGCAAAAACTTGCAAAACAATAAGAGATACTATATAATAGTATAAAGAAAAGTTTCGCGGTGGGATTTTCCGCCGCTAAGCTCATAGATGTATATTATTTGAATGGAGGACAAAGCTGTGAAAGAAAATAAACTTTTAAAAGGCTTTGCAGAGTCCCAGCCGGATTACCGTCCCGCCGCAATGTGGTTTTGGGATGACGAACTGCAGGAACAGGAAATTACCGCCCAGCTGGAAGTTTTTAAGGAAAAAGGTCTCAACGATTTCTTTGTAAACCACGTTTGGGGCGCAACAGATGAATATCTGGGCGAGCGCTACTTTGAAGTTATAAAATATACGGTTGAAGAGACAAAGCGTCTGGGTCTCTCCTTCTGGATCTACGATGAATTTAACTGGCCTTCCGGTATTGCAGGCGGTCAGCTCATCCGTGATTATCCCGAACTGAGAGCAAAAGCTCTTAAGGATACCGTTTATCCTCTCGCTCCTATGAAGAGAATCGAAGAGCAGTATATCAACGGAGATTTTGAAAGTGCACTTATGATTTATCCCGGCAGCGATAAGCCTGCTGTGGATATCAGCGACAAGGTCACAGTTGAAAAAGCCAAAAAAGGCTTCTACATCAGCTACGAGAACAACACTCCGGGCACCGTTATCGTGCACGTAATGAGCGTTGAGCTTCAGGATACCATTCTTGCTGCAAGCCAGTGGGGTAAATATTCCTTTGAGCAAAGAGGCTACATTGATCCGCTTGATAAAAAGGCAATGCGCGCATTCATCGATTCCACCCACGAGAAATATAAGGCTGTGGTTGGCGACGAATTCGGCAAAACCGTCAAGGGCATATTCACCGACGAAGTATGCGTAGGTTCTCCCTTTGATATCGGCAGCGGCAGAGTGCCCTGGAACGACGAACTGAAGAACACCTTCAAGGCCCGTTACGGCTACGATCTCGCTCCCTGGCTCTATGTTCTCACAGGCAAAACAAGAACCCCGCAGGAAAAAATGGTTCGCTATCACTATTGGTGGCTGCTCACCGAGCTTGTAAGAGATGCTCACATCAAGCAGGTTTATGAGTGGTGCGACGACGAAAACCTGATCTACACAGGTCACTTCGACGGCGAAGAGTCTCTGGTTTGGTCCATGTATCAGTCCGGCGATATCTTTGAGCTTATGAAGTGGATGCACATTCCCGGCATCGATTCCATCTTCTCCCGCATTAAAATTGATGACGAAAGCTTCAACGTGGCAGGCAAGGTTGTTGGCTCCTGCGCAAAATTCTATGACCGTGACCGCACCCTCTGCGAGACCTATACCGGCAGCAGCACTATGCTCCGCTTTGACGAGATGCAGCGTGTTGCAAACCGCCTCCTCACCCTGGGTGCAAACATGATCCAGTATATGGGCGCCTACTATTCCTTGGATGGCGCACGCAAAGGCGGACCCTACTGCTATCCCCCCAGCCACAGCTATAACAACACCATGTGGGAACAGTACGGTCGTTTTGGTGATTACGTTTCCAGAATGCAGTGGCTCTCTGCGCACACCAAGCCCGCAGGCAAGGTGCTGGTAATGTGGCCGCAGGCTGCTGTTTACACCAATTTTGATGCCGCTCAGGATATTTTTGCCGCTTACTACGATATGAAGAACAATCCCAGCGGTAAATACGATCTGACAATGATCGGTCTTATCAATGCTCTGCTGGAACTCAACGTTGAATACGATCTGTTCGGCGACAGCATGGCAAACGAAGTGAAGATCGAAAACGGCAAGATAAGCTTCTACGGCAAAGAGTACGATACCGTTGTGCTCCCCTACAGCGGAGATACTACCCGCGGCGTTATGGAGATGGTCAAGCGTCTCAAGGCTGCAGGCATAAAGATGGTATTTATAAAAGAACTTCCTGCCGTTGCAGTTGACGAAGGCTGCGAAGAAGCTCCTCTCGGCATAGCACCCGCAAAAGAAGGTCTCTCTGTCATTGCAGATAACGTCACCTTCATCGATCTCCCTGTAGAGCAGTTTACCCGTGGCAGCAACGAGATGTTCAAATCGCTGCTTCTCACCGCTGTGGGCGAAGAGCGCCGCACCCTCGGCATCCGTCACAACGGCGACATCTACACGGGACTCCGTGAGGGCGAAAACGCAAAAGTCGTCTTCATCTGCAACGATGCAAACGAAGAGCGCGTAGTCTCCGTTGAGTATAACGAAGGCATGAAGCTGCTTGATCCCGAAACAGGTGCAGCAAAGAAGTTCAACGTAACAGGAAACCGCGCAGAGATCGTATTTGCTCCCCATCAGATGTTCGTCATCATGCTTGCAGACGAAGCTGTTGAGGTTGAAGAGGACGATTCCGCTGTTGGCGGCGTGATTGCAGAAGCAATGCCCTATTGCGATATTACCGCAGAAAAAGGCAACATACTCGGAGCTTCCTGGAAGTTTGCTCCCTATAATTACAACGGCGAAGCTATCACCGTTCCCGAAAATATGATCGCTATCCCCTCCTTCGATATTCCCGATGAATATGCTGCAAGAAACAGCGTTGGTCTGCAGGTGTTCGATTTTGAGATGCAGACTCTGCCCGAAGATGTAATGCTCTACGTTGAATGCGGCGACGTGCTGCGCTGCGAGCTCAACGGTCAGCGCATCGACGATAAGTGGTCCAAGTGCCGCATGTGGGGACCCAAGGATGCCTGCATCCAGGTTGGCGCAATGCTCAAGGAAGGCGCAAACCGTCTCGCAATGGTATTCAAGACTCCCGATGACAACCTGCCCTATAAAACTCCCTGTGCACTGTTCCGCGGAGCATTCGAGGTTGATGGAAGCACCGCATATGCAAAGCGCAAAGCTTACACAACTGCACCGCTAAACAAGCAGGGCTATGACCGCTTCTGCGGCGAGGTGATCTATACCTTTAAGGTAAACCTCACCGAGGAAGAGGCAAAGCAGGCCGCGTTCTGCACAGTTGAAACAAGAGAAGCTGCCGAAATGTTCGTTAACGGCAAGTCCGCAGGCGTACGTCTTTGGGCACCCAACCGTTACAAGACCGAGGGTATGTTCAAGGCCGGCGAAAACGAGATCGCCGTTAAGGCAACCATTCCCATGTGGAATCTCCTGCGCGGCATCAACGACGAGATGATCGACGTTGGCATCACCGGTGCACCCGTTATCGAAAAGAAAGCGTAACCGCCGGGCCACGCCCGTGCGGGGAACCCCCGCTGGCATGTCCGCGGACGAAACTGACGCTCACGCTTACAGTTTCTTAAATTTACGAAGCGTTTGGTGCAATTCCCGCGGAGTAAGCTGTTTTGTCTTTGCCGCGGAGCGCTAACGGGATTCCAAAGGGACCGGGCCACGCCCGGGGGAATATCCGCGGACGAAACCAACGCTTCGCTTATGGTTTCTTAAATTCGCGAATTGACAAGTGCCTCTCCGCGGAGAAGGCACTTGTTGTTTATCCGCGGAGCGTTAACGGGATTCTTAAGGGGCAAGCCCCTTAAGCGCGGGCCGCGCAGGCCAACTCCTTGCGCTCGGCGCAACATAAACATAATAAACAAAACGTCACACGGAGTGTGGCGGCGGGGAACCCCCGCTGGCATGACCGCGGACGAAATCAACGCTTGCGCTTATGATTTCTTAAATCTGCAATGCGGCAGGTGCACTTCCCGCGGAGTTGGCACTTTCGTTTTGACTGCGGAGCATCACGGGATTCTTAAGGGACCGGGCAACGCCCGGAGGAATGTCCGCGGTAAAAATCGACGCTTGCGCTTACAATTTTTTTGTGCAACTATAATTCCGGCACTTCCCCGCGGAGAAGGCACTTGTTGTTTATCCGCGGAGCGTTAACGGGATTCCAAAGGGACAAGTCCCTTTGGTGCAGGCCGCATAGGCCAACTCCTTGCGCTCGGCGCAACATAAATATAA
>JAFSHJ010000280.1 GCA_017440425.1 Oscillospiraceae bacterium
TACAGGCTATACTGGACGGAAACAAGCTGGTCGAGTTCACAGATGTCACCGAGCCGATGGAGGAGTTTGTGCCTCCTGCAGAAAATGTAGATATAAAGGATATCGAGATAGTGGATGTCACCGGCCCCACATTCCGAGGAAAGATGATGATCGTTCAGGATCCATCCAGGGTGCAGCTTGCAACACTCAAGGAATACAACACCGAGGCAGGCGGAAAGCGCGTTGAAGAGTTTGTCAAGGAAGCCGGTGCAATAGCGGGCATAAACGGCGCAGGTTTTGCTGATGAAGGCGGCGTTGGTGACGGCGGAACTCCCATCGGAATAGTTATACACAACTCACAGATGGTTTACGGTTCCAACGGCATGGTTGGAGATGTTATCGGCTTCGATCAGGATAACCACCTCATCGTGGGAAGAATGAGCGGAAAAGAGGCAATGGAAAAGAATCTGCGTGATGCCGTAAGCTTTGGTCCGGTGCTTGTCGTCAACGGCAATGCGGCAGAGGTAACGGGTTCAGGCGGTGGTCTCAACCCCCGCACAGCCATCGGACAGCGTGCAGACGGCGCAGTATTGCTGCTTGTCATCGACGGAAGGCAGGCGCACAGCATCGGTGCCTCTTACGAGGATCTTGTGAATGTTATGCTGGAGTTCGGTGCGATAAATGCGGCAAATCTGGACGGAGGTTCCTCCAGTCTTATGGTTTATGAGGACGAGATAATTACCATTTGCGCCTCGCTCTACGGTTCAAGAAAGATACCGACAGCGTTTATCGTAAAATAACGCAGAAATTTGTCGAGTCATTTCGTTCAGGAAGGTATGGTCATGGTTATGGCTGGAAACAGAATAAAAAAGAAGAGAAAGGTCCGTTGGTTTCCGCTGCTGATATGCCTTATTGTGATGTTCAACGCAATAGTCATATACAGAATACTCACAAACCTTTGGGATTACCTTGAGGAATACGAGGCAGCACAGCCGACGGGAACCATTGAGCGGTATATGGAAGAGCTGAAAAACGGTGACTACAGCAAGCTTATGAAATATACCGAATATGTTACGGATGAATTTAACTCGGAAGAAGATTTCGGAGAATATATGGCAAAGTTCCTCGGTGATACATCGGAACTCACATATACCAAAACCTCCACAAAACCCGATGGCACAATAAATTATGCCATCTATTTCGAAAAGGACAACGTTAAAATTCAGGAGATAACCCTCACACCCACCGAAGACAAAGCTGCTCCTTTTGATATTTCCTTCGGCATTGAATATCTGGAGCCCTATTACATCGAGGCGCCCACCCACGCAACGGTTTATGTAAACGGTGTCGCGCTGGATGATAGTTACAAAACCGGAGAAGAAGTGGTTAACGAGAGTTTTTCCGTTATTTTAACAGAGGGTGTTGTGCTTCCGTCACGCTGTTTTTACAGCATAGACGGGCTGCTCTGTCCGCCGGAGATAACCGCAAAGGATCACAACGGTGTTGAATGTGCCGTAGAGGTGAACGAGAAGGAGAGAAGCTACAGCTTTTCGCTTCCCGTAAAATCAGGAGACAGCTTTGATGAATACGCAGACCTCATCACCGAGGCAACCTGCACCTACGCTCAGTTTATAACGGAAGATGCCACCTTTGATATGGTCACCAGGAATATCTATACGGATACTTCCTTCTACAAAGCAATAAGCACCTTCTATAACGGATGGTATATCAACCACGATTCCTATGAGTTCAGCAATATTGTGGTGAGAAATATGGAAAATGTGGGCGAAAATGCCTTCACCGGTGAGATAAGCTTTATGTATACCATCAAGAGAAAAAACAAGGTGTATGAGTATCCCTCCAACTATAAGGCCTCTTTTATGTATTTTGAGGAGCTTGGTTGGAAGATGGTAAACCTTGAAGTTATATGATCAGCTGCATTGCAATAGAAAATCGGCAGAGAAGAAGCACTCTGCCGATTTTTTGTGTTTTAAGTTTGTCTGTTAAATTGCGGCTTGCGGCTCAAACAAAAATCCCCGCCCTCTGCGTCAGCTCTGCTGACGCCGCTGCAGTGCAGCGCACCCGATGGAATCGGGTGAGAGGGCGGGGGTGTGCATTGTTATAGAAAAGTGCAGCGGATATCAGATATCATCCGCAAGCACGCGGCGCTTTTTCCAAATGCCGGAGAGAAAGTAGATAAGACTTGGGATGGCATAGCCGTAGGGTGCAAGAGCATAGCCGAGGACGAAACCGAAGAAACCCCAGTTAAGCACAATACCAAACAGCCAGCTGAGTCCGACACGGAGCACCACACCGTCCATAAGAGCAAGCACCATGCCAAGCCGTGTGTTGCCGATGCCCTGAATAAATGCACCGCCGCCGCGCATAACGGCAAATGCAGGGAATATCCAGATGATGGCATAGATAAAGGTGTAAGCCATATCGTGGACCTGAGTGTTGTCATCAAAGAGCATGAACAGCTCTCTGCCGAAGATGAGATAGATCGCAATAAAAACAACGGTAAGAGCAAAAGAGAATATCCAGGTCATATAGACGATCTGCTTGGCGCGTTTGGGCTGTTTTGCACCGATATTCTGGCTTATCATCGGCACGGCGGCATACTGTATACCCTGAGACACCTTGTTGATGATATCGTCTATACGCACGCCAACGCCAAAGGTTGCAGATTCCACCAGACCAATGTTGTTTATCATAGAGTTGACGAAGAGGATGGAGAGGTTGATAAATCCGGATTGTATGGCCATTGGTGTGCCAAGCTTTAGTATCATGCCGAAATATTTTTTGTTGAGGATAAAGTTTTCCTTCTTGAAATCAAAGCCGAAAGCTTCCTTGCGCTTGTAGAGATAAAACAGCGAGAAGATGAAAGAAACAGCCTGACCGATAATGGTTGCCCAGGCGGCACCTGCAACACCCCAGCCGAGATAGCCGGTGAAGATCAGGTCGAGAATAAGGTTTACGGCAGA
>JAFSHJ010000281.1 GCA_017440425.1 Oscillospiraceae bacterium
GTATGGAAGCAGGCAAATACGCTGCCATTGAGGTTGGCGGTGCTGCCTCCATCGACGAGCTCTGGCAGCTCGTACACGCCTATGAGCGCACCAAAACTCCCGTTATGATGCTGGAAAACTGCTGCTACTGCCGCAACGAGCTGATGGTTATGAACATGGTCCGCAAAGGCTTGTTCGGTGAACTCATCTACTGCGAGGGCGGCTATGAGCACAACCTGCGCAACACCCTTGCACAGATGGAGACCAGCGGCGAAGAGCGTGCTTATCACAACCGTTTCCGCAACGGTGAGCTCTATCCCACCCACGAGGTAGGTCCTCTTGCAAAGATTCTCCGCATCAACCGCGGAAACCGCTTCCTCTCCCTTACATCTTCTGCCACAAAATCCCGCTCCATCCCCGAGTGGAGACGCGAGCAGACCGCAAGCGGCAACGGCAGCTATCCCGACGTTCCCTTTAACCAGGGCGACATCATCACCACCGTTATCAAATGCGCAAACGGCGAGAACATCACCCTCACCCACTCGGTATCTCTCCCCCGCCCCTATTCCCGCAACGGACGCGTTCAGGGCACAAAGGGCATTTGGCTGGAGGATGTAAACGGAATCTACATTGAGGGCATCTCAAAGGATGAAGTCAAGATAGACCCCGCAGGCAACCCCTATGACGTTCACTACTGGACTCCCGTTGAGGAGCTCTATGAAGAATATGACCATCCCATCTGGCGCAAATATAAAGACAATCTGCTGGGCGGTCACGGCGGACTGGATTCTCTGGTTATCAGAGCTTTCCTGGATGCCGTTCGCAACCGTGAGAACACACCTATCGACGTCTATGACGTTGCCGCATGGATGGCCATCACCTGCCTCTCCGAGCAGTCCATTGCTCTCGGCTCCATGCCCGTTGCCTTCCCCGATTTCACCAACGGCAAATGGATCCGCCGCGAACCCGCTCCCAAAAACCAGTGGAACATCGACGACGTTTATGAGGAGCTTTTTGAAGAATAAAGCACAAAACAAAAAAGCCACACAGCAGTGTGGCTTTTTAATTTGCGTTTAGATCAATAGAAAAACAGGGAAAGGAATATTCCCAGAAAAGATCCCACTGCCATAAGCAGCACAAGGACAAGACACAGTATCCTTACCCAACCGTTACGTTTCATCCGGCATTACCTCCGCTTTTTGTTATTCCCTGCAAACACACTCATTTGTTTAATAATACCACCTCCGCCCGCATTTTGCAATACCCGTCTTTTTTTGGTGGCAAATTCTTGCATTAAACTGTTTTTTTTGGTATTATATGTATATATGCTTACTTGGAAGGTGCTTTCCCAAATGACCCCCAGACTGACCGCAAACTACCACACCCACACTCCCCGCTGCCAACACGCACGGGGTACAGAACGGGAATTTATAGAAGCTGCCATTGCAAACGGAATCAAAACCCTTGGCTTTGCAGACCACTCTCCCCAGCTTTTAAAAAACGGATTCGTCTCCGGCATCCGTATGCTTCCGGAACAGCTTCCCGGATATGTTGACACACTTGTAAAGCTTCGTGAAGAATATAAGGATAAAATAGAGATACTCATCGGCCTTGAGGCGGAATATTATCCCGATATATTCGATGACCTCATCGGATACATCTCGCAGTTTCCCATTGATTATCTGATCATGGGGCAGCATTATCTTTTTGATGAATCCACATCCCCCTACGTCTCTCTCCCCAATGACAGCGAGGATTCTCTTGCAGATTATGCAGACCAGCTCTGTGAGGGAATGCGCACCGGCAAATTTGCCTATGTGGCTCATCCCGACCTTAAAAATTACGTCGGTCCCAACGAGATATATGAGAAGCATATGTCAAAAATCTGCCTGACCGCTAAAGAGCTGGATATCCCCCTTGAGATAAACGTACTGGGGCTGTGGCAGAAGCGCATCTATCCCTCCGAAAAGTTTTGGAGGCTGGCAGGTGAGATCGGCAACACCGCCATCATCGGCTGTGATGCACACTCCCCCGAGGCAATATATTTATCCGAATTCATTGACGGCTGCTTTGAAATTGCGGAAAAATACGGTGTAAAGCTCACCGAATCCATCCGCATGACCATGAAAAAATAAATCCCGCTTATTCATAAATCATTTTACACCGAGAGGAAAGAAAACTATGTCGAAACGTATACTTGCATTTGACTTCGGCGCATCCAGCGGACGCGCAATGATCGCTTCTTACGACGGAAACAAAATAGAGCTCAAAGAGATCCACCGTTTCTCCAACGATCCCGTGCTTGTAAACGGCACACTCTATTGGGACGTGCTCCGTCTTTTCCACGAGATAAAACAGGGTATCACCAAGGCACGCCACGACGGCGGCTTTGACAGCATCGGTATCGACACCTGGGGCGTTGACTTCGGCCTTCTGGACGAGAACGGCCGTCTTCTGGAAAACCCGGTCCACTATCGTGACGCCCGCACCGAGGGCATGGTGGAGAAGATGTTTGAAGTGGTCCCCAAGGCGGAGATCTACTCCAAGACCGGCA
>JAFSHJ010000282.1 GCA_017440425.1 Oscillospiraceae bacterium
CAAGCTTGCCGCTCCCGCAAAGGCAAACAAGAAGGATGCTATGGACATGAAGAAGGTTGCAGGCGGTCTGCTTGTTCAGCAGCTTGACACCGAGCTCATGGATGAGGACAAGCTGACAGTTGTCACCGACCGTGCTCCCACAGCTGAAGAGATGGACAACCTGAAGTTTGTCTGGAGAGTTGTTAAACACGTTAAATCCAACGGCATTGCCCTTGCAAAGGACAACATGACCGTAGGCATCGGCCCCGGACAGACCAACCGCATCACCGCTCTTGAGCTTGCAGTTAAATATGCAGGCGACCGCGTAAACGGCTCCGTAATGGGCTCCGACGCATTCTTCCCCTTCGGCGATTGCGTTGAGTGCGCTCATCAGAACGGCATCACCGCCATCATCCAGCCCGGCGGCTCCGTTCGCGATCAGGAGAGCATTGACCTCTGCAACAAATACGGCATTGCTATGGTATTCACCGGCATGCGTCACTTCAAACACTGATTTTAATAAAATTACTGCTTCGGAGGAAGAATATATATGAAGGTTCTTGTAGTAGGCTCCGGCGGACGTGAACACGCACTTATCCGCAGCCTTAAACGCAGTCCCAAGATCACAGAGCTCTTCTGTGCTCCCGGAAACGCAGGTATCGCCTGCGATGCCACCTGCCTCCCCGTAAAAGCCACCGATGTTGACGCTATGGTTAAATGCGCCAAGGAAAACAACATCGATTTTGCTGTTGTCGCCCCCGATGATCCTCTGGTCCTCGGCATGGTGGACAAGATGGAGAGCGAGGGAATTCCCTGCTTCGGTCCCAGAGCCAATGCCGCTATTATTGAAGGCAGCAAGGTTTTCTCCAAATCTCTTATGAAAAAATACGGCATCCCCACAGCGGATTATGCCGTTTTCGATGATCCCGCAGATGCTCTTAACTACATCAGATCCAAGGGCAGCTATCCCGCAGTTGTCAAGGCTGACGGTCTTGCTCTTGGCAAGGGAGTTGTTATTGCTCAGGATGAGGCTGAAGCCGCAGATGCTCTCCACTCCATTATGGAGGACAAGATCTTCGGTGCCAGCGGCAACAATGTTGTGGTTGAGGAGTTCCTCACCGGTCCCGAAGTTTCCGTGCTTGCTTTCACAGACGGCAAAGCTATCGTTCCCATGGTCTCCTCCATGGACCACAAGCGTGCACTGGACGGCAATCAGGGTCTTAACACCGGCGGTATGGGCACCATTGCTCCCAACCCCTTCTATACCGATGCTGTTGCAGCTGAGTGCATGGAAAAGATCTTCCGTCCCACAGTTAATGCAATGTGCAAAGAGGGACGTCCCTTCAAGGGCTGCCTCTATTTCGGTCTTATGCTCACACCCAACGGTCCCAAGGTAATTGAATACAACTGCCGTTTCGGCGATCCCGAAACTCAGGTAGTGCTCCCGCTGCTGGACACCGATCTGTTTGAGATCATGCAGGCTGTCAGCGAAGAGCGCCTCGGCGAGCTGGAGGTCAAATGGAAGAAGGGCGCCGCATCCTGCGTTATCGTTGCAAGCGGCGGCTATCCCCAGAGCTACAAGAAGGGCTATCCCATCTCCGGACTCAACGAAGGCGGTCAGCGAGAGGATGCTGAAATTTTCCACGCAGGCACAGCCTTTGCGGACGGCAGTTTTACGACCGCAGGCGGACGCGTTCTCGGCGTGACCTGCATTGCCGAAACTCTGCCCAAGGCTTTGGAAAAATCCTACGCTGCGGTTGAGAAGATCAGCTTCACCGATATCCACTACCGTCACGATATCGGTAAAACTGCTGTTGAGCAGCTTTAATTTCCATATTTTTGCAAATATTGACAAAATCTCTGAAATAGGATAATATAATTGTATTATGAGAGTTATTACTGGTACTGCAAGAGGACGGCGTCTTGAAACGCCGGAGGGACTTGAGACCCGTCCCACTTCCGGAAAGGCAAAGGAAGCTATCTTTTCCGCAATTCAGTTTGAGCTTGAACAGGCCACCGTGCTGGATCTTTTTGCCGGCTCGGGTCAGCTTGGCATTGAAGCGCTGAGCCGCGGTGCAAGACTTGCCGTTTTTGTTGAGAGCGGCGCAGAAGCTCACAGCATTATTTTGCGAAACCTCAACAACACAGGTCTTATGAAATCCTCCCGCGTTGCGAGAATGGATGCTATTGCCTATTTGAAAAACGCCCGCGACAAATTCGATATCATCTTCCTCGATCCACCTTATGACACAGATCTGGCTGAAACAGCTCTTCCGCTGTGCGCCGATATTGCAACCACTGCAGGTGTTATAATCTGTGAGACCGAGAAGAGAACCGAGCTCCCCGAAACTGTGGGAGAATTTGTCCGCACAAAAGAGTATATCTTCGGTATTGCCAAGCTCAGTATGTACCGTCGCCTTGAAAACGATTGACACCAGAAAGGGATCAGCCGGAAGTTTCGGCTTTCGGCTGATTTGTAATCCAAATGAGAACTGCCATTTGCCCGGGAAGCTTTGACCCGGTCACACTCGGACACCTTGATATAATTAAACGCACAGCTCGCCTTTTTGACAAAGTTGTGGTGCTGGTTGTTATCAACACGGCCAAAACCCCCTCTTTCTCCGCTGAAGAGCGTGCTGAAATGCTGCGCACCGTTACAAAAGATCTCCCCAATGTCAGCGTTGATGTTTACGACGGTCTTTTGGTCAACTATGTCAAGCAGCACGAGAACAGCGTTATAGTCAAAGGTCTTCGCGCTATGACCGACTTTGAATATGAATTCCAGATGGCGCTCATGAACCGCCAGATGCTGGGCACCACCGACACACTCTTTTTGACCACCAGCGCAGAATACCTCTATCTCAGTTCCAGCGCCGTTAAGCAGATCGCTTCTTTCGGCGGCGATTTCTCCCGTTTCGTTCCCGCTGAGATCCATGACAAGATCCGCGACAGACTTTGCAAATAAGCGCATTATTAAATTTTACATAAAATTATTGTAAGGGGCAGGAAATTATGAATATCGAAGAAATTCTTGATACTTTGGACGAACTTTTAGACAAATCTTGGGGCCTGCCGCTTTCAGGCGGTCGCTGCGTTGTGGATGCTGAACGCGTAAGAGAGCTTTTGGATGATATCCGTCTCAATATGCCCACAGAGATCCGTCAGGCCAAGGCCATTGTTGCCGACAGAGCCGAAATCATCGCCATTGCCAAGCGTGAAGCGGAGACCATTATCCACCGCGCCGAAGAACGTGCAAAAACTTTGGTTTCCGAGCAGGAGATCGTCAAACAGTCCCAGGAGAAAGCTGCTGACATCATCGCCAACGCTCAGAGCAAATCCAAAGAGATGCGCTATGCCGCCAGCGAGTTCGCAGACAGCCTCCTCAAATCCACCGAGCAGTCCCTCAGCGACTCTCTCGCCAATGTTAAGACTACCAGACAGGCTCTTCACCAGAGCAAATAATTTTTACCGTTTCACCCATAGCATACAACTCCCTTGTGTGCTATGGTTTTTTCTTGCTGTTTTGCGGATCCCTTCTGCCCCGCCGCCCCAACACGCGAAGGGAGCCCCACGGCCGAGCCGTGGGCAGCGTTCACCTGGAACGCTGTAGTCGCGCAGCGACAGCTCCCTTCACGTGTTGGGGCGGCGGGGCCGGCTGCAATCGAAAAACATACCGACTGCACCATATGGTTGATTAAGACTTTTTAATTTTCTGCTGATTGTTGAACTGTTTTGCTTTTCTTAACCCTAAAAATGTGGTATAATGATATTGGACGGAAGCTGCTGTCCGATTTTATATGCAATTAATTATCCTTTGAGGGTGATATTATGAACAATTCAGTAGTAAAATCCGGCGTTGCCCCCGGCGGTCCCGATTTTGATTTTGAAGTCAAACTGCTCATCTGCTGGGTACTTGCAAAAGTCTCCAAGCCGATGACCGTAGAAAATATGATAGAGGCTCTTGTGGGCGACCAGTTTGTAAACTACTTTGAATTCACCGGTACTGTTGCCGACCTTATAGTTGAAGGACAGCTTGTTGAGGTGGAAAAGGACAAGCTTTTCCGCAATCTTCAGCCGAAGCTCAGCTTTTTCTCTCCCACGGCACCCTATGCCGCAAGACGCACCGGCTATTACGTCCTCTCTGCCGAAAGCAGAAAAAACGTGTTGCTTCTTGAACACACACTTCCCCTCTCTCTGCGTGAAAAGGCTTTTGCCTCTGCCAATGCAGTTATAACGAAAGCCAGCCGTGAATATGGAAACAGCGCCTCTATCCGCCAAAGCGGAGATGCCTGGAGTGTGGATATTTCGGTGAATGATGTAGGTTCTGAGCTGCTGCATCTCTCCATGTATGCACCGTCGCCGGAAATTGCATCTTTTATGAAAGAAAACTTTTTGAACGATCCCGTGCTTTTCTATAAAGGCGTCATCGCCCTGCTCAGCGGCGATATGAATCAGGTTAAATCACTTGAGCCTACCCCCGACGAAAACTATTACTGATACCTTTCCACGGTATTCCAAACAAGGTGAAACTCTATGATCACATTAAAACAAGTTAAAGAAAACCCTGCCATAAAAACCTATATTGCCTATGCGGACAACGTGCTCGTTCAGCTTGGCTACACCGAGCACCGCTTCATCCACATTAACCGCGTGGCATCCGTTGCAAAATACATTCTTGAATCGCTGGGATACAGTGAGCGCGAAATAGAGCTTGCGCAAATTGCCGGATATCTCCACGATATCGGCAACCTGATCAACCGCATTGAACATGCACAGAGCGGTGCCGCTATGGCATTCTGTCTGCTCAACGATATGGGCGCCGACCCGGAAGATATCGCCACCATCTGCACCGCCATCGGCAACCACGACGAATCCACCGCCGTTGCTGTCTCCCCCGTTGCTGCTGCGCTCATCATTGCAGACAAGGCTGATATGCGCAGAAGCCGTGTCCGTGATGTGGATACCCCGGAATTTGATATCCACGACCGCGTAAATTACTCTGTTACAAATTCTATGGTCACCGTCAGCGAGGATCGCTCGGTCATCTCTTTAGACCTCGAGATCGATACCTCCTACTGTCCCATTATGGATTATTTTGAGATCTTCCTCTCCCGCATGACCCTCTGCCGCAAGGCCGCAGAAAAGCTGGGAGCCACCTTCCAGCTCACCATCAACAACCAGCGCATTGTATAACTTCAATTGCATTCAGTCCGCAACGATCGGAAATTGCTGCGGATTTTTTGTTTTTTAAACTGCAAGTCTGTTACCTCTGCACTTATTTGGCATTTTCGGCAGCCGTGAAGCCTCGCTTTTACATAAGCACTCTCCGCATAGGCGCACAAACCTGTTTGTGCGCCTACCCCCGCCTCCGCCTCGCATAGCGAGGCTACTCCACCTTCGGTGGAGCCGCCGACTCTGTCGGCGGGGAGGCGGGGGATGCAAATTCATCCCGTAAATTGCACATTTTAACACAATCCCGACATTTTAATTCACAGCTCTGCAAAACCCGCCAGCCCTTGCTTGACAAGCACTTGGATTATCAATATAATGTAATTAGTTGTATTTGCAATTTTACATTTTAATTTATAGAAGGAGTTTACTGCTATGAACAGATATGAATCTGCAAAAG